>NZ_JABAEE010000004.1:0-176917 GCF_023701885.1 Pseudomonas sp. CG7
CGCTCTGCTGAAAGGGCAAAGCGAATACCAACCAAAAGCGGCTTGAGGGCTTCCCCTCAACCATAGAATCTCCCACATTGGGTTTCCCGCATTTGGTTTTGTGGTGCATCAAGGCTGCGGCTTCTTGAACACGTAGAACAGGTTTGGCTCGCTCACCAGGTACAGGTTGCCATCGTCGTCCATGGCCAGGCCTTCGGCCTGGGGTACGGTTTGCTGCAGCCCCTGGCGGCCCTTGCTCAATGAGAGCGTGCTCAACGGTCGGCCGTCGATATCCAACTCGATAATCAACCGCGACTCATCGGACAGCGCCAGCAAATGGCCGCTGCGTTCATCGTATTGCAGGCTTGAAAGGTCGCGTACGAATAGCCCGGCATCGCGCTTGGGGTTGTTGATCACATGGACCGCGTAGGATTTTTCCGGATTGTGATGGGGAAACCCATGCACTTCATAAATCAGCATCGGGTCGCGTTCCTTTGCCACGAACAGGCGCTTGCCCACCGCATCGTAGGCCAATCCTTCGAACCCCTTGTTGCTCCTCATGTGCACGCCGAGGGTGATCTGTTCGGCGTCGGCGGCGTCGAGGAATTGGGTGTTGTCTTCCAAGTGAATCTTGATCAGCCGTTGCTGGCGCTCGTCAGTGATGACGTAGGTGTCTTCGCTGATGAACTCCACCGCCTCCGGGTCGCCAAAGCCGATCAGGGCGATGCGCCGCAGAATCTTGCCATCCAGCGACAGCTCGATCAGCTCGGCGTTTTTATTGGTGACAGTGAAAAGGCTCTTGCGGACCGGATCGAACGTCAGCGCGGAAACGTCATCGTCCAGGCCTTCGATCACCCGCGCCTCGACGGTGACTCGGTATTGATCCAGGGCAATGGCCTGTTCGCTGGTATTTTTCCAGAGCGTATTCAGGTTGAACCAGGCGCGTTCGAACAGGCGCAGGTGCTGGCCGACGGTGATCAGGCTGATCAGCACCAGCGTCAGCAGTATCAGCATCAAGGGTTTGGGGTGGGCGAGTCGACGCATGTTGGAGTGGGCTCGGATAAGAACAGGTGGGTGGAAATACCACGGCTGCCTGAACTGAAACTTAATGGCCGCGTGCCACACCCTACAACGAAGGAGGACTTATCCTACAGAGTTAGTTGTTAGCGCTGTTTTTCGAAACGATAGAACAGGTTCGGCTCGCTGACCATGTACAGGTTACCGGCCTCATCGATGGTGACACCTTCGGCACGAGGGATCGTGTCTTTCAGGCCGTTGAAGCCGCCCAGCAAGGTCATGAAGCTGACCTGCTCGCCTTCTTCGTCCAGCTCCAGCAATAGATGGGAGTCGGCTGACAGCACCAGCATGTGACCGGTGCGGGGATCTACGGCCAATGCTGAAAGGTTGCGCAGGTCCAATTCGTTGCTGACATGGATCTGCTTATCGCCCTTGAGCAACTGGCTACCGTCACTTTTCCAGGTGAACAGCGCAGGTGGGCGCTCCTCGCCGAGGACCAGTCGCTGATTTTTCAGGGCCCAGACGATGGCTTCGAATCCCTTGTTCTGATTCTTCGACGTGCCCAGGTCATAGCGAGGAAAGTCATTGATGTTCAGCGCGCGGGTGTCGTCATCGACCTGAACGATCGACAACAGGTGCTTTCGTTCATCGGTAATGGCCAGCAGACCGTTTTCCATAAACGCCACGCCTTCCGGATTGCCCCAGCCCACCAATGGCATCTTGCGCAATACATCGCCTTGCAGGGTCAGTTCCACCAGGAATGGGTTCTTGCCCATGACTGCGAACAGGGTCTTGGTCTGCGGGTTATAGGTCACATCGGACGCTTCGTCCTTCTCCATGCCCGGTAGCGGCTTGGCGTCGATCACGGCGCGATAGTCTGGCAACCAGATGCTTTCCTGGCGCTGGACCGGGCTCTGGAAGTGTTCCGACAGCCAAAGCAGGCCGCGGTCGTCCCAATGCATCGCAAACGCCAAGCCATAGGCTGCAGCCACCGCCAGCAGCGACCAGGCATACCAGGGCAGGGCGAAGCGAGAGCGGCGGGCAGGCTTGGCGGCAGGCAGTGTGTGGGTTTTGGCCATCGGGGAATGCGTTCCAGAAAGTTCGGCTAAGGGAGTGGCTGGCTCAGATGCCGCATTCCTCGGAATTATCCGGATGGCATGTGAATAAAACGGTAAATGATCGGATATGCACCCTCTATACCCTGTGGGAGCGAGCTTGCTCGCGATAGCGGTGTGTCAGCCCACATTGATGTGTCGGATAGATCGCTATCGCGAGCAAGCTCGCTCCCACAGGCGGCATAGGTGTAGCTGTTAGCGAACGCTGCTCTCGAAGCGGCTCGCCCCTGGCAGTTCCAGGACCAGTTCATCGCCCGCATTCAGTGGCCCGACGCCCGCCGGGGTGCCGGTGAGGATCACGTCGCCGGCCTGCAGCGAGAAGCAACCGGCCATGTATTGGATCATCGGCACGATGGGGTTGAGCATCAGGCTGCTGTTGCCGTCCTGGCGCACTTCACCGTTGATGGGCAGGCGCACGGGAATGTCGGTCAGGTCGGCAAACGTATCCTTCGAGACAAATGGCGCGATCACTGCCGCGCCGTCGAAGGACTTGGCGACCTCCCACGGCAGGCCCTTGGCCTTGAGCTCGGCCTGCTTGTCCCGCAGGGTCAGGTCCAGGGCCGGGGCGAAGCCGGAGATCGCGTCCAGCACCTCTTCAACGCTGGGCTTGGTGGACAGCGGCTTGCCGATCAACACGGCGATTTCCGCCTCGTAGTGCACCGAGCCACGGTCGGCGGGAATGCTGAAACCGCCTTCCAGCGGCACCACGCAGCTGCCCGGCTTGATGAACAACAAGGGTTCGGTGGGCACCGGGTTATCCAGTTCCTTGGCATGTTCGGCGTAGTTGCGGCCAATGCACACCACTTTCCCTAGCGGAAAATGAATACGTGTACCGTCGACATACTGGTGCTGATAGCTCATTTACCGACTCCTGCTCTGGGGTTCATCAGGTGTTTTTTAGGCGTTAACCGCGAAAATCTTGCCCGGGTTCATGATGCCGTTCGGGTCGAATACGGCTTTCACGGCTTTCATGTATTCGATCTCCACTGGCGAACGACTATAAGTCAGGTAGTCGCGCTTGGTCATGCCCACGCCGTGTTCGGCGGAAATCGAGCCGTTGTACTTCTCGACGGTTTCAAAGACCCATTTGTTCACGGTCGCGCACTTGGCGAAGAATTCATCCTTGCTCAGGTTTTCTGGCTTGAGGATGTTCAAGTGCAGGTTGCCGTCGCCGATGTGACCGAACCAGACGATTTCGAAGTCCGGGTAATGTTCGCCAACGATCCCGTCGATTTCCTGCAAGAAGGCTGGGACTTTGGAGACGGTCACTGAAATGTCGTTCTTGTACGGCGTCCAGTGGGAGATGGTTTCGGAGATGTACTCGCGCAATTTCCACAGGTTTTGCAGTTGGGTTTCGCTCTGGCTCATCACACCGTCCAGCACCCAGCCCTGCTCCACGCAGTGCTCGAAGGTCTCCAAGGCCTGGTTGGCGACCTCTTCGGTGGTGGCTTCGAATTCCAGCAGCGCGTAGAACGGGCACTCGGTTTCGAATGGCGCCGGTACGTCGCCACGACCGAGGACCTTGGCCAGGGCCTTGTCGGAGAAAAATTCGAAGGCGGTCAGGTCCAGCTTGCCCTGGAAGGCGTGCAGCACCGGCATGATGGAGTCGAAGTCCGAGGTGCCGAGCACCATGGCGGTGAGGTTCTTCGGCGCACGGTCCAGGCGCATGGTGGCCTCGACCACGAAGCCCAGGGTGCCTTCGGCGCCGATGAACAGCTGCCGCAAGTCGTAGCCGGTGGCGTTCTTGATCAGGTCCTTGTTCAGCTCCAGCAGGTCGCCCTTGCCGGTGACGACCTTCATGCCCGCCACCCAGTTGCGGGTCATGCCGTAGCGAATGACCTTGATTCCGCCGGCATTGGTGCCGATATTGCCGCCAATCTGGCTGGAACCTGCCGAAGCGAAGTCAACCGGGTAGTACAGCCCATGTTCTTCAGCCTTGTTCTGCAGTTGCTCGGTGACCACGCCCGGCTGGCACAAGGCAGTGCGGTCGGTAAGGTTCACGTCGAGAATCTGGTTCATGTAGTCGAATGACACCACCACTTCGCCGTTGGCAGCCACGGCGGCGGCGGACAACCCGGTGCGCCCGCCCGAGGGCACCAGCGCGACTTTGTGCGCATTGGCCCAGCGCACAATGGCCTGGACCTGTTCGGAGGTCTTGGGAAAGACGATGGCCGAAGGCGCCGGGGCGAAATGCTTGGTCCAATCCTTGCCGTAAGCGTTCAGGGAGTCAGCATCGGTCAAGACCTTGCCAGGCTCAACCAGGGTCTTCAGCTCATCTATCACGGCAGGATGGGTCATCGACAGAACTCTCGAACAATTCATGGTCATCCTGAGAACGCTTCACGTCGCAGGAATGAGTGTTTGCGGGGGGCATATGCTAGCATACCGACCCCGCAGCGTAGTGCCCAACGGCTGTTCTGCGGCGACGGCTGTCACGCCGGTCGGGCCAGCATGCGCTGTCCGATTCCCTGCCATTTTTCTCCGGGACACAGGTTTACGCAGATGAGCAAGACTTCTCTCGATAAGAGCAAGATCAAGTTCCTTCTTCTCGAAGGCGTCCACCAATCGGCTGTCGACGTCCTCAAGTCGGCGGGCTACACCAGCATCGAGTACATCACCAGTTCTCTGCCGGAAGCCCAGCTCAAGGAAAAGATCGCCGATGCTCACTTCATCGGCATTCGCTCCCGTACTCAACTGACCGAAGAGATCTTCGACCACGCCAAGAAACTGGTCGCGGTTGGCTGCTTCTGCATCGGCACCAACCAGGTTGACCTCAACGCGGCGCGCGAGCGCGGTATCGCGGTGTTCAACGCGCCGTACTCCAACACCCGTTCCGTTGCCGAGCTGGTATTGGCCGAAGCGATCCTGCTGCTGCGCGGCATCCCCGAGAAGAACGCTTCCTGCCACCGTGGCGGCTGGATCTAGAGCGCGGCCAACTCCTTCGAAATCCGCGGCAAGAAGCTGGGTATCGTCGGCTACGGCTCGATCGGCACGCAGTTGTCGGTACTGGCTGAAGGCCTTGGCATGCAGGTGTTCTTCTATGACACCGTGACCAAGCTGCCCCTGGGCAACGCCACCCAGGTCAACGACTTGCATGAGTTGTTGGGCATGTCCGACATCGTGACCCTGCATGTGCCGGAAACCGCTGCCACCCAGTGGATGATCGGCGAGAAGGAAATCCGTGCCATCAAGAAGGGCGGGATCCTGATCAACGCCGCGCGTGGCACCGTGGTCAAGCTCGACGCCCTGGCCGACGCGATCAAGGACAAGCACCTGATCGGCGCCGCCATCGACGTGTTCCCGGTGGAGCCACGCTCCAACGACGACATTTTCGAAAGCCCGCTGCGTGGCCTGGACAACGTGATCCTGACCCCGCACATCGGCGGTTCCACCGCTGAAGCCCAAGCCAACATCGGCCTGGAAGTGGCGGAGAAGCTGGTCAAGTACAGCGACAACGGTACGTCGGTATCGTCGGTGAACTTCCCGGAAGTGGCCCTGCCTGCCCACCCTGGCAAGCACCGCCTGTTGCACATCCACGAGAACATCCCGGGTGTGATGAGCGAGATCAACAAGGTCTTCGCCGAAAACGGCATCAACATTTCCGGTCAGTTCCTGCAGACCAACGAGAAAGTCGGCTACGTCGTGATCGACGTCGACGCCGAATACTCGGACCTGGCGCAAGAGAAGCTACAGCACATCAATGGCACGATTCGTTGCCGCGTGTTGTTCTAAACAGCTCTGGCTTGCAATGAAAAACGGGAGCCCCAAAGGGCTCCCGTTTTTTTTCCTGACACAATCTGGAAACCCTGTGGGAGCGAGCTTGCTCGCGATGGCGGTGTGTCAGAAAAAAGAGCTATCGACTGAACCACCGCTATCGCGAGCAAGCTCGCTCCCACAGGGGGGGCTGCACTTTCCCAGTCTTACTTCACATTGACAGTGATTTTCTTGGACACAATCGACGGGTCGAACGGCATGTGGCCGCTGTCGCCCAGGATCAATTGCAAGGTGTGCTTGCCCGGGGCCAGTTTGATGGTGGCCTCGGTCTGTGCCTTGCCGAAGTGCATGTGGTGGGCGTCGGTCGGAATCGGCGCGCCTTCGGCGGGTACGTCGTCGACATCGATCAGCAAATGATGGTGGCCGGTATTCTTGGTCACATCGCCCGCCGGGGCCAGGGCGATGTTCTTGACGCCGAACTTGACCTTGAATTCCTGGGCGACCGTGGCGCCGTCTTCCGGGGAAACGATGAATACTTCGGCGCCTTTGGGCGCCGGCGTCGCGGCGCTTGCCAGCATCGAAGCGCCCAATAACAGACCGGCCAACGCGGCACGAGACATAAAGCTTTTCATTTTTTTCTCCAGTTTTTCCATGAAATCCGCCTGGCCATCACAACTTCATGGCCAATCGTTGTCGAAGCCTGCAACAACCATAGCAAAGCGAGCCTGAAACGAGCGTCGCTTGTATAAATACTAGGAGTGACCATGCGTTTCCTGCCTGGCCTGATCTGCCTGCTACCCCTTTTGAGCCCCCTGGCTCATGCCGAACTGATCGACGACATCAATGACCGTGGCGAGCTGCGCATCGCTCTCGAGGCCAACACCGCGCCCTTCAACTTCAAGGAAGACGGCAAACTCACCGGTTTCGAAGTGGAGCTGGGTGAAATGCTCGCGGCCGAGCTCGATGTACGCCCCGACTTCGTCGTCACCGATGCCGCGGATCTGCTGCCCGGTGTGGAAAGCGGCAAATACGACGTCGCCATCAACCACATAGCAATGACCCCGGAACTGGCGGAACGGTTCGACCTCAGTGCGGCTTATAGCCGTCCGGATGCGCAACTGCTGGCGAGCAAGGAAGAGCCGCAGCGTCCGTTGGTCATGGCGCAGTCGTTCCAGCCGGAAGAAAAGAGCGGCCCGCCGCCGAGCCTGGTGATTCCGTTCCAGAAGGGCAACCCGGCGTTCAAGGCCAGCCTGGATAATGCCCTGGCGCGGATCATGGATGATGGGAGGCTGGAGCAGTTGTCGCAGAAGTGGTTGAAAAAGCAGGAGTGAGGAAAACCTTGAATCAAGCGCAACTCTTGTGGCGAGGGAGCTTGCTCCCGCTCGGCGGCGCAGCCGTCGTAAAGCCGATGACGCCGTCTGCCTGGAAAAATCACATCATCCGGATTGGGGCCGCTTCGCGGCCCAGCGGGAGCAAGCTCCCTCGCCACAGGGGCCAGCGTCCATCCGGTTCGGGCGGGTTTGCCTTCAAGGTCTACGCCACACACTCGCCAGCCAAGGCTGTTGCTCCCGTGGCAGCCCCGCCGGTCGGTAGTAGTGCTCCAGCTCCACGAAGCCTGCTTCGCCAAGCAGCGTTTGCCAGGCCGCGAGGTCGTGGTAGGCGCCGAAGCGCTGGCCATTCCAGCCTTCCTGGTTTTCGCCCCGGGGGTTGGAGCTGAACAGCACGCCGCCGGGCTTGAGCGTGGCGTGCAATTGCTTGAGCACCCGGGGCAGCTCCTGGACGGGGACATGAAACAGCACCGCGTTGGCGAAAATCCCGTCAAAACGTTCGGCCGGCAGGTCGAGCGCCAGGAAGTCTTGTTGCCACACCTCGCAGCCGCTGTCCTGGCGCGCCATTCGGGCAAATTCTTCTGAGCCGTCGAGGCCGACCGCGACATGGCCCAAGGCCGTGAATGTGCGCAGGTCGCGCCCCGGGCCGCAGCCCAGATCCAGGATGTGCAGCGGTGCCTGGCCCTGGATATGGCGCAGCAAGGCGTCGATGTTCTGGCTGACATCGTGGTCGCGGGTGCCTTCGCGGAAACTTTCCGCCACGGCGTTGTAGTGGCCCAGGGTCGTGGCGGTGATGGCGTGCAGGTCTTCGGAGGTGTGTTTCATGATCGCGGGCTTGGGTAGGGAGCGTCAGGTGACTATACCGCAAGCGTACTGACCGCTTTGCGGTCAATCGCGAGCAAGCTCGCTCCCACAGTGAAATGCATTTCAGCGTTTATTCAAGCCCCGTGCCAGGCGGTCACCACCCAACTGGATCACCGCCACCAACGCCACCAGCAATACGATCACCGTGAGCATGATCTGGCTGTCGAAACGCTGGTAGCCATAACGGTAGGCAATGTCGCCCAGGCCACCGGCACCGATCGCTCCGGCCATGGCCGAGGAGTTGATCATGGTCACCAGCGTAATGGTAAAACCACCGACGATGCCCGGCAGGGCTTCGGGCAGCAGCACATGCCAGACAATGTGCCAGCGCCTGCAACCCATGGCCTGGGCCGCTTCGATCAGGCCATGGTCGACTTCCCGCAGGCTGACTTCGGCGATGCGGGCGAAGAACGGCGTGGCGGCGATGGTCAGCGGTACGACCGCAGCCCACACGCCATAGGTGGTGCCGACGATCAGCCGGGTAAACGGAATCAGCGCCACCATCAGGATCAGGAACGGTATCGAGCGGAACAGGTTCACGAACGCGCCCAGGGCCTTGTTCAAGACTGGCGCTTCATAGATCCCGCCCTTGCCGCTGGTGACCAGGATCACCGCCAGCGGTATGCCCGCCATCAATGCGATCAACGACGACACGCCGACCATCAGGAACGTGTCGATGAAACCCTGCAACAACCGATCAAACCACATAACCCAGTACCTCCACCCGTTGCGCCCAATTGCCCGCCCGTTGGCGCAGCTCCTCGGCACCCCACGACGAACCACTCACGGCCAGCAGCAACTGACCCAGCCCGTGGCCCTGAATCCGTTCGATGCCGCCGTGCAGCAAGCGCACCCGCCCACCGAGGGCACTGAACAAGGCGGCCAGGTCTACTTCATCATCACCTGCGCCAGTGAATTGCAGGCGCAGCACCGTCGCCGCGTCAGCCGGCGCCGGCTGCACCTGCAAGCGACTTTGCAGTTCCTCCGGGATGGCGTGTTGCAACGGCGCCAGCCGCGTCCGGCTGACCTCGTGTCGAGGGTTGCCGAAAACTTCCCAGACCGGGCCCTGCTCGACGATTCGTCCTTGCTCGAGCACCACCACCCGGTCGCAGACTTCGCGAATCACCGCCATCTCGTGGGTGATCAAGACGATGGTCAGGCCCAGCCGCTGGTTGATCTCGCGCAGCAGCCCGAGGATCGATTGGGTGGGCTCCGGGTCCAGGGCCGAGGTGGCCTCGTCGCACAGCAGGATCTGCGGGTCGTGCACCAGCGCCCGGGCAATCCCGACCCGCTGCTTCTGCCCACCGGAAAGTTGTGCCGGATAGGCCAGGTGCTTGCCTTGCAGGCCCACCAGTTCCAGCAGCTCGCGGACTTTGCGCTGGCGCTGCGCCTTGGGCATGCCAGCGACTTTCAAGGGCAGTTCAACGTTCTGCCACACGGTCTTTGCCGACATCAGGTTGAAGTGCTGGAAGATCATGCCGATGCGTCGGCGCAGTTCCACCAGGTGGTCTTCATCGAATTCGCCAATGTCCACCCGATCGATCAACACCCGGCCGCTGGTGGGTCGTTCGCGCCGGTTGATGGTGCGGATCAGCGACGACTTGCCGGCGCCGCTGCG
Source organism: Pseudomonas sp. CG7 (assembly GCF_023701885.1). Taxonomy (NCBI): domain Bacteria; kingdom Pseudomonadati; phylum Pseudomonadota; class Gammaproteobacteria; order Pseudomonadales; family Pseudomonadaceae; genus Pseudomonas; species Pseudomonas sp. CG7. The sequence continues at coordinate 9,636 of NZ_JABAEE010000004.1, forward strand.
GCCGATGATCCCGAACACTTCGCCGTGTTGGATCGCCAGGTCGATGCCTTGCAGGGCAGCCACCGGCCCTTGGGCGCCATTGTAGGTCTTGCCCAGGCCGATGAAGCGCACGTGGGCGCGGTTCAGCTCCGGGTGCAGTTCGGTCTGGTCGGCGCTTTGCGGCGCGGGGGCTTCGTGGCGGAGTCGAGCGTTGACGGCGTTCATGTCAGCCTTCCCAGCCGGCTTGGTAGAGCTTGCCGTGGGCCTTGTCCAGGGCGGCGCGCACGGCGGGCGAGTGTTGGTAGATGTCGACGAACTTGATCAGCCGCGGGTCGTCCTTGCTCTTGGGCTGGATCACGAACTGAATCACGTATTCCTTGTGATCGAGGCCGTCGAACAGCAAGGCGGAACTGGCATCGAAAGTCTTGGCCAGGCGGATGTAGGCCGGATATCCCTGCACCAGGTCGGCGTCTTCATAAGCGCGCACCAGTTGCACGGCTTCGACTTGCAGGATCTTGAGTTGCTTCGGGTTAGCGACGATGTCGTCTTCGGTGGCCTTGTAGCCGACGCCCGGCTTGAGGCTGATCAGCCCGGCCTTGGCCAGCAATTGCAGGCCGCGACCGCTGTTGATCGGGTCGTTGGCGATGGCGCCGCTGGCGCCTTTAGGCAGTTCGGCGAAGCTTTTGTATTTTATCGATTAGAGGCCGACGTTGTTGATGATCCCCGGGGCGAAGGGCACCAGGTCGAATCCGGCGGCAGCCTTGGCATTTTCCAGGAACGGGATGTGCTGGAAGTAATTCACGTCGATATCACCGGAGGCCAGGCTGACGTTGGGCGCAATCCAGTCGCTGAACTCCACCAACTCGACTTTCAGGCCCTGCTTGTCGGCTTCTTCGACCGCCGCTTCCAGGGGAATGGCGAAGGCGGCGGTGGTGCCGATCTTCAACGGTGCGTCGGCGGCAAACAGCGCCGAGCTGAACAGGCCGAGGGCCAGGGCCAGGGTTTTGACTGGCAGGGTGAGGAAGTGTTTGGTCATGTCGGTTATTCCAGTCATTAATGGATGAGTCTCAGGCCTTTGTGGCGAGGGAGCTTGCTCCCGCTGGGCTACGAAGTGACCACAAAGCCTTTTTGGGCGGGCTTCGCCCACCAGCGGGAGCAAGCTCCCTCGCCACAGGATCAGTGTCGGTAGCCCCGGGGTCAGTGCCGGTAGGTCGAGCCAGTGTGTTGTTCGGGCAACTGGTCCCCGGCGTGAAACAGCTTCTCGCGCAGGGTGCCGCTGGCGTATTCGGTCTTGTACGAGCCGCGTCGCTGCAACTCGGGGATCACCAGGTCGATGAAGTCCACGTAGCTTTGCGGCGTGACGATGCGGGTCAGGTTGAAGCCGTCGAGGCCGGTTTCGGTGATCCACGATTCCAGCTCATCGGCCACCTGTTCGGGTGAGCCAACCACCGTGATGTAGCGACCGCCCAGGGCGTGCTGTTCGAGCAATTTGCGCCGGGTCCAATCGTTGTTCTGCAAGGTCTTGGTGGCCGACTGGATCGCGTTGCTCTTGACGTACTGGATCGGCTCGTCCAGTTCGTACTGGGAAAAATCGATCCCTGTTGACGCGGAGAAGTGCGCCACCCCGGCCTCGGCGCTGGCGTACCCCAAGTACTCGGCATGCTTGGCCCAGGCGGCGGCTTCGGTCTCACCGACGATCACGTTCAGGCCCATGAACACCTTGATGTCTTCGGGGTTGCGCCCGGCCTCGGCGGCGCTGGCGCGGACCTTGTCCACCTGGACCTTGGTCGTCGGTTTGTTCTGGCCACTGATGAACACGCACTCGGCATGCCGCCCGGCGAACGTCAAGCCGCGCTCGGAGCTGCCGGCCTGGAACAGCACCGGCGTGCGTTGGGGCGAGGGCTCGCACAGGTGATAGCCCTCGACCTGGTAGAACTCGCCTTGGTGCCGGACCTTGTGCACTTTTTCCGGTTGGGCATAGATTCGCTGTTCGCGGTCGTTGATGACCGCGTCGTTTTCCCAGCTGCCCTCCCACAATTTGTAGAGCACTTGCAGGTATTCGTCGGCCTGGTCGTAGCGGCGGTCATGCTCGACCTGCGCCGTCAGGCCCATGGCTTTGGCGGCACTGTCCAGGTAGCCGGTAACGATGTTCCAGCCGACCCGGCCGCGACTCAGGTGGTCGAGGGTGCTCATGCGCCGGGCGAACAGGTAGGGCGGTTCGTAGGTCAGGTTGGCGGTGAGGCCGAAACCCAGGTTTTTCGTCACGGCGGCCATCGCGGACACCAGCAGTAGCGGGTCATTGACCGGCAGTTGGATCGACTCCTTTAGCGTCACGTCCACCGACTGTTGATACACGTCGTAGACCCCGACGATGTCGGCGATGAACAACCCGTCGAACAATCCGCGCTCGAGCAATTGGGCCAGGGCGGTCCAGTATTCGATCGTGTTGTACTGGGTCGATGTGTCCTGTGGATGGGTCCACAGGCCATGATTGATGTGCCCGATGCAGTTCATGTTGAACGCATTGAGGAGGATTTTCTTCTTCCCGACCGCCATCAGATCGTCCCCCGCAGCGGCGGTTTTTCATCGTTGAGGTAGAAGTTGCCTACGGCGTGGTATTTCCAGCGCACCGGGTCATGCAGGGTGTGCACCCGGGCGTTGCGCCAGTGGCGGTCGAGACCATGCTCGGCCAGGGTCGCCTGGCTGCCGGCCAATTCGAACAGCGTGCTGCCGGCGGCCAGGGAAATCTCGGTGCTGATGGCGCGGGCTTCGGCCACGGCAATCGAGGCGGCGGCGACCGTGTCGGCCTGGGTGTCGGCCTGGGCCCGGTCGAGGAATTCACCAGCGCGTTCCAACAGGGCTTCGGCGGCGTGCAGGCGGATACTCAGTTGGCCGAAACTCTTGAGGGTGTGCGGGTCTTCGGTGGCGACATCGCTGGTGGCGTCGATCCAGGGACGGGTTTTGCTACGGACAAAATGCAAGGCGTCTTCATAGGCGGCGCGGGCAATGCCGGTGTCGATGGCGGCGTGAAGAATCTGCGCCAGCGGCCCCACCGGTGTGGGACGTTCGAAGGCGCTCTGGAAGGGCACGATGTCGTCGGCAGCGACGTACACGTCTTCGAACACCACCGAACCGCTGCCGGTGGTGCGCTGGCCGAAACCGCTCCAGTCATCGATCACCGTCAGGCCTTGGCTGTCGCGAGGGACGAACGCCAGTTGCTGCACGCCGTTTTCATCCACCACCGACGAGGGGATGCGCTGGGCGTAAATCGCACCAGTGGCGTAGAACTTGCGCCCGTTGATGCGGTAGCCCTCGCCGTCGCGTCGCAGTTGAGTGACGCGGTCGTGGGCGGTCTTGGTGCCAAGCTCGGCCAGGGCATTGCCAAAGCGTTGGCCGGCCAGGACTTCGGCGTACAAACGTTGCTTCTGCGCTTCGTTGCCATTTACCCGCAGCACTTCCAGCGCGTAGAAATGATTCTGGGGAATCTGCCCAAGAGAGCCGTCGGCCTGGGAAATCAAGGCGATCACTTTGGCCAGGGTGACGTTGGACACACCGGCGCCGCCGTAGGCCTTGGGCACACTGATGCCCCACAGGCCGGAGCGGGAGAAAGCTTCCAGTTCCGGATACGGCAAGCGGCGCTCACGGTCGCGCAGTGCGCTGTCGCGCTTGAAGTCATCGGCCAGGTCACTGGCCACGATCAGGGCTTGTTCATCGCTGGTGATCACCGCGACGTGTTGGGAAAACGGCATGTGCTGCTCCAGAGGTCGGGTCGTCAGATCCAGGAATGTCGGGCCGGCAAGGTGCCGTTCAGGTGGTAGGCGCCTATCGCGTGATATTTCCAGCGCACCGGGTCGTGCAGGGTGTGGACCCGGGCGTTGCGCCAGTGGCGATCGAGGTTGAATTCAGCGAGGGTGGCGCGGCTGCCGGCCAGTTCGAACAGTTTTTCGCTGGCTTGCAGGGCGATCTCGGTGGTGAGCGCCTTGGCTTCGGCCACGGCAATCGAGGCGCGGGCGGACGATTGCGCCGTGATGGGGGCGGCGCTGACCTGGTCCAGTACCTGTCCAGCCTTGCGCAGCAATGCTTCGGCGGCGTGCAGTTCGATTTTCAGCTTGCCGATGTCGGCGATCACGTAGAGGTCATCACGGGCCCGGTCGACCTTGGCGTCGATCCAGGGCCGGGCGCGTTCGCGCACGAAGGCGATGGCATCGTCGATGGCGCCGCGGGCGATGCCGGCATCGATGGCGGCCTGGATCAGTTGGGAAATCGCCCCTTGCACACCGGGCGTATCGTTGATGCGCCAGTTATCCAGGACCAACTCGGCATCCACCCGTACATTGTTCAGCAGCACGGTGCCACTGGCCGTGGTGCGCTGGCCGAAGCCTGACCAATCGTCGACGATCCGCAGGCCCGGGGTGCCGCGCCGCACGAACGCTAGCACCTGCCGACCTTCGTCGTTCAGCGCCTTGACCGCGACCCAGTGGGCAAACAGTGCCCCGGTGGAATAGAACTTCTGGCCATTGATGACAAACCCATCACCGTCGGCGCTGATCCGGGCCTTGAGTTCAAGGGTATTGCGAGTGCCACGTTCGGGCCCGGCGTTACCGATGCGCCAGCCTTCGAGCACGCTTTGCAGCAGGATTTTCTTCTGCCGCTCGGTGCCGGTGCCGAGAATCAGTTGGAGCACGCCAAATTGGTTTTGCGGAATCTGCCCGAGGGCCGGGTCGGCGGCGGAAATGATCGCGAACACATCGGCCAGGGTGACGAACGAAACCTGCGGGCCGCCGTATGCCCGGGGAATGGCGATGCTGCCCAGGCCGCTGCGGGTGAATTGCTCGATTTCAGCCCAAGGCAGCTTGCGTTGTTGGTCACGACGCGCCGCTTGTTGACGGGCGACCTGTGCCAGTTCGTGGGCGGCTTTGATCGCTTCGGCATCGTTGCGCAGCACTTGTGCGGGCAACAGCAGGGGTGCGATGTCCAGGTCGCTCTGGACCTTTGCTTGCGCCAGATCCGACATTACAGCCACTCCGTGGCTGCGGGCAGAGCCTTGGCATACTGCACTGGGCTGATTGTGTTCCGTTCCATACCCACCTCACATCTCAAGAAGCGCCGCGATGATTGCGGCGAGTAAAAATCAAGAATGTCCGGTGGTCCGGTTCATATACCCTAAGCGTGCATAAATTATTTTCAAACTAACTTTTAGGAATATGAATAGGTTGGTTTTAATTTGAAGGCCATACACTCAGCGAGGCCAGGCAGCTTTTGTGGCGAGGGAGCTTGCTCCCGCTGGGTTGCGCAGCGACCCTTCTTTGTTTGCCAGTGGGTGCTACGCACCCAAGCGGGAGCAAGCTCCCTCGCCACAAAAGCCTGTAGGCCGCAAAAAGGGTTGCATCAGGGCTCTCGGCGGCGCGTTTCAGCGACCATGAGCGCCTGTCTCGGTGAAGTGTCCAGATACGAATTGGCACAACCAATCTTCAACGTCCGTGGCGGTGCCCAGTGGGAGTTGTTGCCCACGCGGTCGAGGACGCAATAGGGCACTTCCAGGCGCAGGTCTTCTCCCGCTTCCAGAATGATCTGCGGCGGGACCCAGATATTGATTGGCTGGCCGACGTCGCTGGCGGTGACCGCCGGCAGGTCCATGCGCACGTCGCCCCAGCGCAGGGGCACGGCATCACCGGCGGCCATGTTCAGGTAGGGTTCGATGGTCAGCGGTACGCCACGTTTGATCTGGTTCGGGTTCACCCCTTGGCGTCGGATGGTGGCGGGAATGCGCACTGGCGCCAGGCCCTGGTTTTCATCGCCGCTCAAGGCCGAGGGCTGGCCGCCGGGACAGTCGAGCTTGACCTGCACGCGTTGCTTGGTTGACAGCGCCGGCCCGCGACCAACCCGCATCACCCGATAATGGATGCGCGAGGTCCCGTTGACGATGAAACTCTCCGGGATGCGCATCGTGATGCCGTCCAGCACGTCGGCCTGTGAGAGCACGCGCGAGCCGACGTAGCAGTCGTCCCAGAACAGTTCGATCAGGTCACCCGCGTCCATGCCGGGGTAAGGTGCGATGGCAACTTCCAGGTGAGCGGCGCTGGCGATGTTGATGCCCGCAGGGTGGGCATTGGCCAGGGTCGGGGCGGCCAGTTCGGGACTCTTCGACTTACATGTCATGGTGTTCTCCTTGATGCTTGAAAACTAAGTCCGTTTCAGAAAGATCAAAGGCGACGGATAATACGGCCTATTTTTATTTAGGCAGCTATATGGGCTGTCTGCGCTAAATCATTGCGCAACTAACGTCATGTACGTCGCCTGTTGGCCACTAGATAAGGCTCTATAGTTTCAGTGTCAATAGAGTGGGTTGCCTAATAACTCATTGTGAATGGCTTCAGAAACGTCCTACGCTTGTCTGTCAAGAATACTCGGCGCCACAGGTCGTTTTCCCAGGCTGTTCGGTATTTGAAACTGTATAAATAGTTGAGGAGGTTGGTGAGGCAGAAGTTGCAAGTTGTGTTGTCTGGATAAAATGAGTAGCGAGACGCGTTAGTTGTGTAATGGCATGACTTCCATCCCTGGAAGTGATGCACACTTACTTACTGATCGCCGTGTCCGGCAGAGAGGAACTTGCTGAGGAACTGTCGCGTGCGTTCTTCCTTGGGCGCTGCAAACAAGGCCTTGGCTTCGCCTTGTTCGACGATCACGCCTTTGTCGAAAAACACCACACGGTTGGCCACGTCCCGGGCAAAGCCCATTTCGTGGGTCACGATGACCATGGTGCGTTTTTCTTCGGCCAGGCCACGGATGGGTGCCAGGACCTCGCCTACCAGTTCCGGAGCGAGGGCCGAGGTTGGCTCGTCGAACAGGATCACCGCCGGCTCCATCGCCAGCGCCCGGGCAATCGCCACGCGCTGTTGCTGGCCGCCGGAAAGGCGCCGTGGGTAGGCGTCCTCCTTGCCGGCCAGTCCGACCTTGGCCAACAGCTTGCGCCCCAGGGCTTCGGCTTCGGCCCGGGGAACCTTCTTCACCACCTGCGGGCCTTCGGTGACGTTTTCCAACGCGGTGCGATGGGGGAACAGGTTGAAGTTTTGGAACACGAAGCCCACCTGCTGGCGCAAGCGGCGCACCAGGCCCTGTTGCTGGTTCAGCGGGCGACTGCCATCGATCTCGATGTCGCCGACCTTGATCCGGCCGCTGGTAGGCTCTTCGAGGAAGTTCAGGCAGCGCAGGAACGTGGTCTTGCCCGCGCCGCTGGGGCCGATGATCGCAACCACTTCGCCTTCTTCGATCTTCAGGTCGATACCGTTGAGCACCACCTGACCCTTGAACTGCTTTGTCAGTTTTTCCACGACAATCATGGGTCAGGACTCCTGGTCGTGCCGATTGACCCGGGCTTCCAATACGTTCTGCAGGTGCGAGAGCACGGTGGCAAGAACCCAGTAGATCAGCGCGGCGGCAAGGTACATGGTGAAGATATCGAAGGTTCGCGCGGTGATCAACTGCGCCTGGCGGAACAGCTCCGGTACCTGGAGGGTCGCCGCCAGCGCGGTGTCCTTGACCAGGGAAATGAAGCTGTTGCCCAGCGGTGGCAGGGCCGTGCGTGCGGCTTGCGGCAGGATGGCCCGGCGCAGGGTCTGCGCACGGGTCATGCCAATACTCGCCGCGGCTTCCCACTGGCCGCGCTCGATGGAACTGATGGCGGCCCGCAGGATTTCACACGCATAGGCAGCCATGTTCAGCGAGAAACCGATCAGCGCCGCCGGCAGTGGGTCAAGTTCGAGGCCCAGTTGCGGCAGTCCGTAGTAGATCAGGAATAACTGCACCAGCAATGGCGTGCCGCGAAAGAACGACACGTACATGCGGGCGATCCAGTTGATCACCTTGAGACGCGACAGGCGCATCAGCGCCAGGCCGAACCCCAGCAGCAAGCCGAAGAACATGCCGCCGAGGCTGAGGATGACCGTGTAGTACGCGCCCTTGAGCAAGAAGGGCGCGGAGTCCAGCGCGAGTTGAAGAGCTGCTTCCATTATTGGGTGACGTCAGCGTCGAAATATTTTTCCGAGAGTTTTTTCAGCGTACCGTCGGCGCGAAGTTTTTCGATGGCTTTGTTCACAGCGGCCAGCAGTTCAGGCTCGCCTTTGCGCAGGGCAATACCGGATTCCTGGCGCGAGAAGGCTTCGCCGGCGGCCGTCGTGTCCTTGGCTTTCTTGGCGTATTCCAGCGCGGCCAGACGATCGATCAGGATGGCGTCAATGCGGCCTACGCGTAGATCCTGGAACTTGGTCGGGTCATCTTCGTAGGTGCGCACATCGGCGGTGGGTACGTTGGCTTTGACCCACTGTTCGTAATTGGTGCCCAAGCCGACGCCGACTTTTTTACCGCCTAGGTCAGCTGCCGATTTGATGTTCAGATCGGCTGCTTTCTTGGTCAGGACCAGCGCTTGAATCCCGGAAACGGTGTACGGCTCGGAGAAATCGTATTTTTTCTTACGTTCCTCGGAGATGGTCACTTGGTTGACCACGGCGTCCAGACGCTTGGATTCCAACGCCGCGAGGATGCCCGCCCATGGGGTGGTCTGCAGTTTGACCTTCACACCCAGCTCCTTGGCCAGGGCTTCGGAAAACTCCACTTCGAAGCCGGTCAGTTTGCCGCTTTCATCCACGAAGCTGAACGGTGGATAAGTGCCTTCCAAGCCGATCTTGATTTCACCGGCATCCTTGATTTTCTGCAGTTGCTCACCGGCAACCGCTTGCCCCAACAGGCCGGCGCTCAATGCCAGGCCCAGCGAACCCACCAACAGGTTGCGACGTAATGCGGAAAAATTCATGACAAGCCCCTGTGTTTTCTTATGAAGAGGTTATTTTGGCTGAGATAAGGCGTAGCCGCGATCCAAAAAGATTGCCACATCCTGCCTTAAAGCAGCCTGGGCGTCTCGCGGCAAATGTGCCTGCGGCGAGACTATAGGGTGGCTTTTATAGATTGGAAAATAATATTAAATCAAGCATCTATGCTTATTTGGAATGAAAGCCTGTGGGAGCGAGCTTGCTCGCGATGGCGGTGTGTCAGTTAAACAATTGTCGGCTGATCGACCGCTATCGCGAGCAAGCTCGCTCCCACAAAAAGCCTTCCATCGAGTCTTCCACTAAGCCTGGAACGCTGCGTCATAGGCAAACAGCGCCGGTGCGCCGCCGGTGTGCAGGAAGATGATCGGGCCTTCGTCGAAACGGTTGCGACCCACGCCGTCAAGCAGGCCGGCCATGGCCTTGCCAGTGTAGACCGGATCGAGCAACAGCCCTTCCTGGCTGGCCAGCAGCTTGATCGCCGCCAGTGTCCCGGCGTTCGGTTCGCCGTAGCGGGGGGCGAAATACTCTTCCCACAGGTTCACTTTGAACGCTTCTGGAAGGGCGACTTCGAGTAACGCGGCCGTGCGCTCGGCCAGGCCCTGGACCTTCGGAAACTGGTCTTCCTCGCTGCGCGAAACCGTGACGCCAATGACCGGAAGCGCCGGCAGGCTTTCGCTCAAGGCCAACGCCAGGCCACTGTGGGTCCCGGCACTGCCCGAGGCCAATACCACGGCGGCGAACTCGATCCCGGTGTCCTTGATCTGCTCGGCCAGTTCCAGGCCGGCGCGTACATAACCCAGCGCACCCAAGGCGTTCGAACCACCAATCGGCACCAGATAGGGCTTTTTCCCATTGCTGCGCAGGCGACCGGCGAGGGCCTGCAATTGCTCATCGGCATTGTCCAGGTTTGCCACCAATTCGACCTTGGCATCGAACAGCTCCAGCAGCAGCCGGTTGCCGTTGCCCAGGTAATTGCTGTCTTCGGTGCCGATGGGGTTTTCCAGCAAGGCCACGCAACCCAGGCCGAGCTTCGCGGCCAGGGCGGCGGTCTGGCGCACGTGGTTGGATTGGATCGCCCCGGCGGTGACGAGGGTATCGGCGCCCTGGGCGATGGCATCGGCGGCCAGGTATTCGAGCTTGCGCAGCTTGTTGCCGCCCAAGGCCAGGGGCGTCAGGTCGTCGCGCTTGATATAGAGGTCGCGGCCGAGCCAGGTGGAGAGGCGGTCGAGTTTTTCCAGCGGTGTCGGATGGCCGAGCAGGTCGAGACGGTTAAAGCGAGACAGCTGTTGTTTGATCATGGGTCCGTACTGGTTGTAGGCGATGCCTGGACTATAGGCACGCCGATATTCAGGGGCAACCGGCATGTTTTTGTCCGAGCGTGAATCTGGCGACACCGTCGTCGGTTTGTCTTGTTGCCGGACCGTGGGGGCGGGCTGGTTTAGAGAACGGTACACGTCCCGTGGCAAGGGCGCTTGCTCCCGCTGGGGCGCGTAGCGGCCCCCAAAAAGTGATGAGTGCTTCGCACTCAAGCGGGAGCAAGCTCCCTCGCCACAAAAGCCATCACCCCATGAATCAGCCGACAACAAACACTGTGGGAGCGAGCTTGCTCGCGATAGCGGCATATCAGTAAATAAATTGCCGGCTGAACGACCGCTATCGCGAGCAAGCCCGCTCCCACATGGTCTCTGTTTGGCTGGACATATGTCTTTGAACGCTGAACGAATGCTCCCCAGGCACCGTCATACCCACCCGTAAGCTAGTGTAGGAAACATGCCGTTTAGCCCTGCGATTAGTCCTTAGCTGCCTATTCATGTTTAACTTGAACGTTCATTCAAGTTAAACCGTCGGTTTGCTGCCCGCTCACAACAGGAGGCTTGCCTTTGCCGAGTCCGTATTTCACTGCCGCCCTTTCGCTTCCCGAGGTGCTTCGTCCATGAGCGCTTCGTCCCTTCCACCCAGCGGCCTGGTCCGCATGAACCCGCCGGTCTTTTACTTCGCCGCGACTTTCATTCTGCTGTTCGGCCTGGTGGTGATCGCCATGCCCGCGCAGGCCGGCGCCTGGTTGCTGGCGGCGCAGAACTGGGCGGCCAATACGGTCGGCTGGTACTACATGTTGGCGATGACGCTGTATCTGGTCTTCGTGGTGGTCACCGCCTTGTCCGGCTACGGCAAGATCAAGCTCGGTGCCGACCACGACGAGCCCGAATTCAGTTATCTGTCCTGGGCCGGCATGTTGTTCGCCGCCGGCATCAGCATCACGCTGTTTTTCTTCTGCGTGTCCGAGCCACTCACTCACATGGTGCAACCACCCCAGGGCGAAGCCGGTACCGCGGAGGCAGCGCGCCAGGCCATGCAGATCTTGTTCTTGCACTGGGGCCTGCATGGCTGGGGCGTTTTTGCATTCGTCGGCATGGCCCTGGCGTACTTCGCCTACCGGCACAATTTGCCCCTGGCCCTGCGCTCGGCGCTTTACCCGCTGATCGGCAAGCGCATCAACGGTCCCATCGGTTACGCCGTGGACGGCTTCGGCATTATCGCGACGGTGTTCGGCCTCGGCGCGGACATGGGCTTTGGTGTGCTGCACCTCAATTCCGGGCTCGATTATCTGTTCGGCATCGCCCATACCCAATGGATTCAGGTCGGCCTGATCGTGCTGATGATGGGGGCGGCGATCATCGTCGCCGTGGCCGGCGTCGACAAGGGCGTGCGGGTCATGTCCGACATCAACATGCTGCTGGCCTGCGCGTTGTTGCTGTTCGTGCTGTTCGCCGGCCCGACCCAGCATTTGCTCAACACCTTGATCCAGAACATCGGCGATTACCTCGGCGCCCTGCCGATGAAGAGTTTCGACCTGTATGCCTACAACGAACCCAGCGACTGGCTGGGTGGCTGGACGGTGTTCTACTGGGCCTGGTGGATCGCGTGGTCGCCGTTCGTGGGGCTGTTCATCGCCCGGATTTCCCGCGGTCGCACCATCCGTGAATTTGTCTTTGGTGTGCTGCTGATTCCCCTGGGGTTCACCTTGGCGTGGATGTCGATCTTCGGCAACAGCGCCATCGACCAGGTGTTGAACCACGGCATGAGTGCCTTGGGCATGTCCGCCTTGGAAAACCCATCGATGAGCCTTTACCTGCTGCTGGAGACCTACCCCTGGAGCAAGACCGTCATCGCGGTCACGGTGTTCATCAGCTTCGTGTTTTTCGTCACGTCCGCCGACTCAGGCACCGTGGTGCTGTCGACGCTGTCGGCCAAGGGTGGCAACCCCGACGAGGACGGGCCGAAATGGTTGCGAGTGTTCTGGGGCGCGATGACCGCCCTGGTGACCAGTGCGTTGTTGTTCTCCGGCAGCATCGATGCCTTGAAGTCGGCGGTGGTGCTGACGTCCCTGCCGTTCTCGCTGATTCTCTTGCTGATGATGTGGGGCCTGCACAAGGCGTTCTACCTGGAATCCCAGAAGCAGATCGCACAATTGCATTCCCTGGCCCCGGTCTCGGGTTCACGTCGGGGCACGGGCGGCTGGCGCCAACGCTTGAGCCAGGCGGTGCATTTCCCGTCCCGTGATGAGGTGTACCGTTTCCTCGACACCACGGTGCGCCCGGCCATTGAAGAAGTGACCGCGGTGTTTGCCGAGAAGGGCCTGACGGTGGTGACCCAGCCCGACCCGGCCAACGACAGCGTCAGCCTGGAGATTGGCCATGGCGAGCAGCATCCGTTCATCTACCAGGTGCAGATGCGCGGCTACTTCACGCCGTCCTTCGCCCGTGGCGGCATGGGGGCCAAGCAATTGAACAACCGTCGTTACTACCGCGCCGAGGTGCACTTGAGCGAAGGCAGCCAGGATTACGACCTGGTGGGCTACACCAAGGAGCAAGTCATCAACGACATCCTCGACCAGTACGAGCGGCACCTGCAGTTCCTGCACTTGGTGCGGTGACCGAGGCGCCAGATCTTCCATCTTCACCGGCCTCATCGCGAGCAAGCTCGCTCCCACAGGGTTAAGTGGTTCCCTGTGGGAGCGAGCTTGCTCGCGATAGCGCCTTGACTGGCGACGCGGGAAAAAGTCTCAGACCAGCCCACCGTTGGCCCGCAAGATCTGGCCATTCACCCATCCAGCGGCCGGGCTCACCAGGAACGCGATGATGCTGGCAATGTCCTGCGGCTGGCCGAGGCGCTCCAGGGGCGGCATCTTGGCGTAGTGTTGCACTTGCTCCTCACTCTTGCCGTGCATGAACAACTCAGTGGCGACCGGGCCGGGAGCTACGGCATTGACCGTGATCTGGCGACCGCGCAGTTCCTTGGCAAATACCTGGGTCAAGGATTCCACCGCCGCCTTGCTGGCGATGTACACCGAGTAGCCGGGCAGGTTCAGGCCTACGGTGCTACTGGAAAAATTCACGATCCGGCCACCGTCGTTCAGGCGGGTCGCGGCTTCGCGCAGGGTGTTGAAGGTGCCACGGGTGTTGATGGCGAACGTCTGGTCGAACAACTCGTCGCTGTGCTGCGCCAGGGGCATCACTTGGAGGATGCCGGCGTTGTTGATCAACACATCGACCTTGCCCAACTGCGCTTCGGTCTCATCGAACAACCGACGCACATCGGCGGCAGATGACACGTCGGCCTTGACCGCTATGGCTTGGTGGCCGGCCTGGCGCAATTGCACCACCAGCTTGGACGCTTCGCTGGCGCTGTTGGCGTAATTGACGACAACGGCGAAGCCTTCGCTGGCCAGGTGCTTGGCGATTTCGGCGCCGATGCCGCGGGAGGCGCCGGTCACGATGGCAACTTTCGAGTTTTGAACAGTCATGTGAGGGTTCCTTTGTTGTTGAGGCTTGAGTTGTTGAAGCCAGATTCACATGTTTACTCTTGACGATAAATGCCGGAAAGTTGCCTTGACTGTTCAACATTTCCCAACAATCAGAGCGCAGGATTCAGATGGATCAGGTCAAGGCAATGAGGGTGTTTGTCCGCATCTACGAGCGCAGCAGTTTCACCCTGGCCGCTGAAGACCTGAACATGCCCCGGGCCACGCTGACCCACACACTCAACCAATTCGAAGCCTGGCTGGGCGTGCGTTTGCTGGAGCGCAGCACCCGCAAGGTGCGCCCGACCCTCGACGGCGAAGCCTATTACCCGCGCTGCGTGCAATTGCTGGCGGAGCTGGAAGAAGCCGAGCTGGCGTTTCGCGGCGTGGCGCCAAAAGGCAAACTGAGGGTGGACCTGCATGGCACCCAGGCCAGGTATTTCGTGATTCCGGCGTTGCCGCAATTCATGGCCCGCTACCCCGAAATAGAACTGTTCATCAGCGAAGCAGATCGTTTCGTCGACCTGATTGCCGAAGGCGTCGATTGCGTGCTGCGCTCCGGTTCGCTGGCGGACTCTTCATTGATTGGCCGGCGTGTCGCCAATCTTCGGCAGATCACCTGTGCCAGTCCCGGTTACCTGCGCCAGTACGGCGAGCCGAAGAGCCTCGATGACTTGAAACATCACCGGGCAGTGAATTACGTCTCGCGGACCACCGCCAAGCTCTATCCGTTTGAGTTCATGGTCGATGGCGAACTCAAGGAGGTACCGATCGGGGGCACGTTGTCGGTGTCCGGCGCGGAAATCTACGCCGCCTCGGCCATCGCCGGCCTGGGCCTGATCCAATGCCCGCATTACCGAATGGAAGAGCCGATCCGGCAGGGCCTGATGCAGGAGGTCCTCACCAACACCCCACCACCGTCCATGCCGGTGTCAGTGCTCTATCCGCACAACCGACTCATGTCGCCGCGGGTTCGCGTGTTCGTGGATTGGGTGGCGGAGGTGTTTGCGCAGGCGCGTTAACGTGGTCCCCGATTTCCTCGCACTGCAAAACCCTGTGGGATGGGTACCCAATTCCGGCCATTGCCAAGCCCCTGTGGCGAGGGAGCTTGCTCCCGCTCGGCTGCGCAGCAGTCGTAAAATCAAACAACGCGTTCTGCCTGTCAGCATGCTGGGGCCCTGCTGCGCAGGCCAGCGGGAGCAAGCTCCCTCGCCACGGGTTCTGGGTTGTCTGGGCAGATGCGTTCGCGAGCAAGCTCGCTCCCACACCTGATTCGCGAACTTTCCGCCTGACCGAGGCGTCTGTGAAATGTTAGTTTCTGCCTCCAGCCGTCCGAACAGAGAGCCTTTTCGATGACCTACACCGCTGCGCAAAACCGCTACGAGTCCATTCCTTACCGCCGCGTCGGGCGCAGCGGGCTGGTGCTGCCGGCGTTGTCGCTGGGGTTGTGGCATAACTTTGGCGACAGCACGCCCATCGACACCCAGCGCGCCTTGCTGCGCACGGCGTTCGACCTGGGCATCAACCATTTCGACCTGGCGAACAATTACGGCCCGCCCTACGGCAGCGCCGAAATCAATTTTGGCCGCTTGCTACGTGAAGACTTCAAGCAGTACCGCGATGAGTTGATCATCTCCAGCAAGGCCGGTTGGGACATGTGGCCGGGGCCTTACGGCCAGGGCGGGGGCTCGCGCAAATATGTGCTGGCCAGCCTCGACCAGAGCCTGCAGCGCCTGGGGCTGGACTATGTGGATATCTTTTATTCCCACCGTTTCGACCCCGATACGCCCCTGGAAGAAACCGCCAGTGCGCTGGCCACTGCGGTGCAGCAGGGCAAGGCGCTGTACATCGGCATTTCCTCGTATTCCGGAGTGAAGACCCGGGAAATGGCGGCGCTGCTCAAGGAATGGAAAGTCCCAGTGCTGATTCACCAGCCGGCCTACAACCTGCTCAACCGCTGGGTGGAAAAAGACCTGCTGGATGCCACCGAGGAATTGGGTACGGGTGTGATCGCCTTCACGCCATTGGCCCAAGGCCTGCTGCCCGACAAGTACCTCAAGGGTGTTCCGGCCGATGCCCGGGTGAATCGTCCGGGGGGCGGTTCGTTGCAGGCTTCGCACTTGTCGCAGGAGAACCTTGCCCACGTGCGAGCGCTCAATGAGATCGCCCAGCGACGCGGCCAGAGCCTGGCCCAGATGGCCCTGGCCTGGACTTTGCGCGACCCACGGATCACCTCCGCCCTGATCGGCGCCAGCCGGCCGGAGCAGATCATCGAGAACGTCGCGGCGTTGCAGAATTTGAATTTCAGCGCCGACGAACTGGCCGAGATCGACCGGTTTGCCCAGGAAGGCGGGATCAATCTTTGGGAGAAGCCTTCGTCGGCTGAGTAACGCAAGTAGGGTGCACACAAATCCCTGTGGCGAGGGAGCTTGCTCCCGCTGGGCCGCGAAGCGACCCCAAACCCATTCAACACTGCGTATCAGGAAAAGCAGTGGGACAGGTTTTGCGACTGCTGCGCAGTCGAGCGGGAGCAAGCTCCCTCGCCACGGGGATATGCGTTACCCCAGAAAACCATTCGGGCAAGACACTCACCTGAAAAACGGTACATCCCCCAACACCGTCGCCCGGTGCATCACCCGCCGGGCAGGGCGGTAGTCGTCCACGGCAAAATGCTGGGTGACGCGGTTGTCCCAGAACGCCACGTCGTTGACCTGCCAGCGCCAGCGCAGGGTGAACTCCGGGCGGGTGGCGTGGGCGAAGAGCAGTTTCAGGATCACCTCGCTCTCGGTGTCCGACAGCTCGTTGATGCGCGTGGTGAAGCCTTCATTGACGAACAGCGACCGTCGCCCGCTCACCGGAGGAGTGCGGATCACCGGATGGGACAGCGGCGGGTTTTTTCGCCGTGCTTCTTCCCAGCGCGCGAGGTCCTCGGCGCTATTGCCAAACCGCTCCAACGGAAACGAGCGGGTGAAATCGTGGGTCGCCGTCAGGCCTTCCAGCAAACGTTTCATGGGCGTCGACAAGGCTTCGTAGGCGGCGATGCCACTGGCCCACAACGTATCGCCACCCACCGTCGGTAGCAGCTTGGCACTGAGCACCGCGCCCAGGGCGGGCGTCGGGAGAAAGGTCACGTCGGTGTGCCACACGGCGTTGTCGCGCACATCGGTGACGGCGGTGTCGAGCACCAATACTTCGGGCTGCTCCGGCACGTTGGGGTAGATCGGATGAATGTGCAGGTCGCCAAAATACGCGGCGAAGCGTGCCTGCTGGGGCGGCTCGATCGGCTGGTCGCGGAAAAACAATACCTGATGCTCAAGCAGCGCCTGCTCAACGGTGTCGCGATCCGCCAGGCTCAGCGGCTGGCTGATGTCGATCCCATCGATCTGCGCGCCGAGGGCGGTGCTCAAAGGCGTAATGGTCGGACGGTTCATCGCAATGTTCTCGGTCTGGGGCGCCGAATGGTCGGCGTGGTCATTGGATATCAATGGGTCTGGCCGTGCCACGGCACCAGTTTGCGTTGCAGGGCGCGCAGGCCCATTTCCATGGCGAAGGCGATCAGTGCGATCACCAGGATGCCCAGCACCACCACGTCAGTAACGAGGAACTGCGCCGCCGACTGCACCATGAACCCCAGGCCACTGGTGGCGGCGATCAGTTCGGCGGCCACCAGCGTCGACCAACCCACGCCCAGGCCAATGCGAATGCCGGTGAGAATGTCCGGCAGGGCACTGGGCACGATCACATGGCGAATCAACTGAGCCCGCGTGGCACCCAACGATTGCGCCGCGCGCAGTTTGGCCCGATCGACCGTGCGCACGCCGGTGGCGGTGGCAATGGCAATCGGGGCGAAGATCGCCAGGTAGATCAGCAGCACCTTCGACAGCTCGCCGATGCCGCACCAGATCACGATCAACGGCAGGTACGCCAACGGTGGAATCGGCCGGTAGAACTCAATCAATGGATCGAGCACGCCGCGCGCGATGCGGTTGGCGCCGATGGCGATGCCCACCGGCACCGCCGTCAGCACCGCGAACAACAGTCCCAGGCCAATGCGTTCAAGGCTGGCGGCCAAGTGCTGCCAGAGGGTGGAATCCATGTAGCCGCGAGTCGCCAGCAGCCAGCCTTTTTCCAGCACGGCCGACGGTGAGGGCAGGAACAGCGGTTCGATCAGGCCGCTGGCGGTGACGGCCCACCAGATCGCCAGCAAGGCGATCAGGGTCAAGCCGCTGATCCAGCGCGTGCTCAGGTGGGGTCTCAAGCCACGGGCCGTGGGCTTGGTCGCCGCGTCACGGACCACCGCTGGAATTTCATAGCTGCTCATGCGCGCTCCTGTGGCCGAGTGGTGCTGCGTTGGGAGAACACTTTGGCGAGCACATGCTCGCGGGTTTCGATGAAGCGCGGGTCGGACTTGATCGAGCGCGCCGATTCCCCGGCCCCGTAGCGCTGGCCGAAATCCAGGCTCAGGCGCTCGACGATCTGCCCCGGGTTCGGTGCCAGCAGAATCAAGTCAGTGGCAAGGAACACGGCTTCTTCAATGTCATGGGTGATCAGGAACACCGGCTTGGCGGTGCGCTGCCAGACCTGCAGCAACAGTTCCTGCATCTGCTCGCGGGTGAAGGCATCCAGGGCACCGAACGGTTCGTCCATCAACAGCACGCGCGGGTCGGCCGCCAATGCCCGGGCCAGGCCAACACGTTGTTTCTGGCCGCCGGAGAGCTGCCAGACGCGGCGTTGCTCGAAGCCGGCCAGGTCCACCAGTGCCAGCATTTCCCGAGCCCGGGCTTCGCGCGTTTGCTTGGCGACCCCGGCCAGTTCCAGGCCGAACCCAACGTTTGCCAACACGTCCTGCCAAGGCAGCAGCGCATCGTCCTGGAACACCACGCCGCGCTCGGCGCCCGGGCCCTTGACGGGTGTGCCGTCGAGGGTGATCTGTCCGGCGCTGGGCTCGACGAACCCGGCAATCAGGTTCAACAGCGAGGTCTTGCCGCTGCCGGACGGGCCGAGGGCAACCAGCAATTGCTTCGGCCCCAGGGTCAGGGATATATCCGCCAGCACCGGTTCCGTCGCGCCGGGGTACTGTGCGCTGATGCGCTCCAGCTGTAGCAAGGCCATCGCGTGTCTCCCTTTTTCGATCAGCGAGTGATGTATTTGGCGCTGACGTACGGTGCGTAGTCCGGCAGCACGGCGTCGACCTTGCCTTGTTCCTTCAGGAACGCTGCGGTGTCGGTGATGGCTTGGGTAGTCGGTGCGCCGAGGCTCACGACCTGATCGGCTGCCAAGGGGAAGACGTTGCCTTGCAGCAACAGCGGGATATCGCTGGCCTTGGCGCCGGAAAGCTTCACCAGTTTGTCGACGTTGGACGCATCGGCCAGCCAGGCCTGTGGGTCCTTGCGGTACTGGGCGTAGGCGTCCAGGGTCACTTTAGCGAAGGCGGTGACAATCTCGGGATGCTTCTGGGCGAAGTCCTTGCGCACGATCCAGGCGTCGAAGGTCGGTGCGCCGAACTTGGCCAGCTCCGCGGAGGTGATCAGCACCTTGCCGTTTTCCTTGGCCACGCCCAGGGCCGGGTCCCAGACATAAGTGGCGTCGATGTCGCCACGCTTCCAGGCAGCGATGATGGCCGGTGGCGCCAGGTTGAGCACGGTGACTGTCGACGGGTCGATGTTCCAGTGTTTCAACGCGGCGAGCAGGCTGTAGTGGCCCGGGGAGACGAACGGCACGGCGATTTTCTTGCCGATCAGGTCTTTTGGCGATTTGATGCCGGAACCGTCACGCACCACCAAGGCTTCGGCGGCGCCGATCTGCGTGGCGATGAGGAAGGGTTCCACCGGGACCTGGCGGGTAATGGCCGCGGTCAAAGGGCTGGAACCGAGGTAGCCGATTTGCACATCGCCCGAGGCGAGGGCGGTGAGGACGTCGGCGCCATTGTCGCACTTGCGCCAGTCGATCTTGGCTTGGGTGGCTTTTTCATAGGCGCCATCGGCCTGGGCGACTTTGGCCGGGTCGACGGTGGTCTGGTAGGCGACAGTCAGGTCGGCCGCCTGGGCAAAAAGACTCGTTGCAGCCAGGGAGGCGGCTGCGAGAAGGCGAAGGGGGAAGCGCAAAGACATGGGGAAACTCCTCAACAGGCCGCCGGGAGTTCGGCGTTGGAGGAGACTAAATGATCTAAGAATTGGAAAATAAATAACTTTTTCGAATGAGCTTATTTTCGAAAAAATCTATTGGAACCGACCAATACCCTTTGTGGCGAGGGAGCTTGCTCCCGCTGGACTGCGCAGCAGGCCCGTTTTTACGACTGCTGCGCAGCCGAGCGGGAGCAAGCTCCCTCGCCACAAAAGCGTTCTCGCCAGCGGGGAGTCAGTTACTGATCGCCAGGATGCTCGCCTGATACGAGCCCACGAACACATCGAAATCCCCCACCTCGTTCTGTTCCAGCTCGGCCTGCTGGACCAATGACTTACGGGCAGTTTCCTCGAACGTCGCTTGCTCCTGGGCAGGCAACGGCTCGGCGCGGAAGAATTCGGCGTGGGCCTTGCTCTGGCGCAGGGAGAACTGGGCGAAGCTTTCCTGGTGTTCGGCCATGGCGGCCAGCACCTGGGCGGAAGGGGTCAAGGACGGGTCGCGGACTTTCGCCAGTTGCGCATCCAGGGCCTGGCGGTGGGCATCGCCACCCTGGCTCTGGTCGAGCAACGAGGCCAGCGGGGCGATTTTTTCCAGCAATTCGACGGCCCAGGCCTGCATATCCACCGCTTGGCCCTGACGCTGCAATTGCAGGCCAGGCTTGCGACCTTCCTTGACCACGGTCAGGAAGTTGTTGGTGGCGTTGCCGCACTCGTTGTTTTCCAACTGCGGGCTGTCATTGAGGCCGCAATACAGCAGGAACGCATCGAGGAAGCGCGACTCGGTGAGGTCGATGCCCATCGGCAGGAACGGGTTGATGTCCAGGCAACGCACTTCGACGTACTGGATGCCCCGGGCCATCAGGGCCTGGATCGGCCGCTCGCCGGTGTAGGTCACGCGGTTGGGGCGGATATTGGAGTAGTACTCGTTTTCGATCTGCAGGATGTTGGTGTTGAGCTGTACCCACTCGCCGTTCTGGTGCGTGCCGACTTCGACGTACGGCGCATAGGGCGTCGCCACCGCTTTGCGCAGGCTGTCGGTGTAGCTCGCCAGGTCGTTGTAGCACGGCGTGAGGCCGGCTTGGGCGTTGCTTTGGTAACCCAGGTCGCTCATGCGCAGGCTGGTGGCGTAGGGCAGGTACAAGGTGTCCGGATCCAACTGCTCCAACTGGTGCGGACGGCCTCGCAGGAAACCGATGTCCAGGGCCGGCGAGGCACCGAACAGGTACATCAGCAACCAGCTGTAGCGGCGGAAATTGCGGATCAATGCGATGTAGGCCGACGACTGGAAGTCACGGTCGCTCACATCGGCGGCTTCGTCCTGCCGGAGCAGCGGCCAGAGTTTTTCCGGCAGGGAAAAGTTGTAGTGGATCCCGGCAATGCATTGCATGGTCTTGCCGTAGCGCAGGGCCAGGCCCTGGCGATAGACGTACTTGAGTCGACCGATATTCGAGGTGCCGTAATACGCGATCGGGATGTCTTCTTCCGCCGGCAACGGGCACGGCATCGAGGGGCTCCACAAGTACTCGTCGCCGAGCTTGCTGTAGGCGAACCGGTGGATCTTGTCGAGGCTGCGCAGGGTATCGGCCGGGTCGGCCAGGGCCGGAGTGATGAACTCCAGCAGCGACTCGGAATAGTCGGTGGTGATCTGTTCGTTGGTCAGCGCCGAGCCCAGGGCCTCGGGATGCGGGGTCTGCGCCAGGCGCCCATCGCCAGTGACGCGCAGGCATTCACGCTCGATGCCGTGCAGGCACTGTTCGAGCAGGGAGAGGTTGGCGCGCTCGCCGAGCAGGGCCAGGCGGCGGTTTAAAAGGTCGCTCAAGTTGAATTCCTTCACGCGTCAGTCGCCCCAATATGGGGGTGGGCAAGACGGTCTACAAGGGTGAAGTTAAAACTGGCGTTTTCGCCTGGTTTTTGTGCCAAAGGCTAGCCACCGCAACCTTACTGTGGGAGCGAGCTTGCTCGCGATAGCGGTGGATCAGCAACATTGATCTTGACTGATCCTGCGCTATCGCGAGCAAGCTCGCTCCCACAGGAAAGCTTTGACGCGGCATTCGTGGCATCGAAATTACCCCAAATCGATGACAGGGAGCTATAGGACAGCGAACGTGCCTTGCGCTTTTGCGACCAGTTTGTCGCCTTGCACCACCTCGGCCTCGACCACCAGCGTGCGCCGGCCGGGGTGGATGACCCGGGCGGTGCACAACACGTCGCCGTCGGACACGGCGCGAATGTAGTTGATCTTGCATTCGATGGTCGCGCTCTGCTGGTCAAAGCCATGGACACTGGAGCAGGCCAGTCCCATGGCAATGTCCACCAGGCTGAACAGCGCGCCGCCGTGCAGCTTGCCGCCGCGGTTGCGCAGCGGCGGCTCGAGGCTCAGGGCGACTTGCGCCACCCCATCCCCAAGGCTCTGCAGACGGCAGCCGAGCAGCTTGAAGAACGCGCTCTCCACCAACCCGGCCGGTGCGTCCATCAGCGGTTCTTCAACTGCTTGGCGTTGGCGAACAACGAAGCCATGGCGTTGTTCGCCGGGGCTGCGGTGGCGGTTTCCTTGCGTGGCGCGGTGTTTTGCGACTGGCGTGGCGTCGAGCCAGGACGCGCACCACGGGCACCGTCGACTTTCTCGCCCGGCGTGTCGCTCATGCGCATCGACAAGCCGACGCGTTTGCGCGGGATGTCGACTTCCATGACCTTCACTTTCACCACATCACCGGCCTTCACCGCTTCGCGCGGGTCCTTGATGAACTTCTCGGACAAGGCCGAGATGTGTACCAGACCGTCCTGGTGCACGCCGATGTCGACGAAGGCACCGAAGTTGGTGACATTGGTCACCACGCCTTCGAGGATCATGCCCGGTTGCAGGTCCTTGAGGTCTTCGACGCCGTCCTGGAACTCGGCGGTCTTGAACTCGGGACGCGGGTCGCGGCCCGGTTTCTCCAGTTCTTGCAGGATGTCGGTCACGGTCGGCAGGCCGAAGGTTTCGTCGGTGAATTTCTTCGGATCCAGGCGCTTGAGGAACGCGGCATCACCGATCAGCGAGCGGATGTCGCGGTCGGTCTGGGCGGCGATACGTTGCACCAGCGGGTAGGCTTCAGGGTGGACCGCCGACGAATCCAGCGGATTGTCGCCATTCATGACTCGCAGGAAACCGGCGGCCTGTTCGAAGGTTTTCTCGCCCAGGCGTGGGACCTTCTTCAGCGCGGCGCGGGTCTTGAACGCGCCGTGTTCGTCACGGTGGGTGACGATGTTCTGCGCCAGCGTGGCGTTCAGGCCGGAAATGCGCGCCAACAGCGCCACCGAAGCGGTGTTCACGTCCACGCCCACGGCGTTCACGCAATCTTCCACCACGGCGTCCAGGCCGCGCGCCAGTTTCAGTTGGGAGACGTCGTGCTGGTACTGGCCGACACCGATGGATTTAGGGTCGATCTTCACCAGCTCTGCCAGTGGATCCTGCAGGCGACGGGCGATGGACACCGCGCCACGGATCGACACGTCCAGGTCCGGGAATTCCTTGGAAGCCAGTTCCGACGCCGAGTAAACCGAAGCGCCGGCCTCGGAGACCATGACCTTGGTCATCTTCATGGCAGGGTATTTCTTGATCAGCTCGGCGGCCAGCTTGTCGGTCTCACGGCTGGCGGTGCCGTTGCCGATGGCGATCAGGTCCACCGAATGCTTGGCGCACAGGGCGGCGAGCACGGCGAGGGTCTGGTCCCACTTGTTGTGCGGCACGTGCGGGTAGACCGTGGCGTGGTCCAGCAGTTTGCCGGTGGAATCCACTACGGCCACCTTGCAACCGGTGCGCAGGCCCGGGTCAAGGCCCAGGGTGGCGCGCGGCCCGGCCGGCGCGGCCAGCAGCAGGTCGTGCAGGTTATGGGCGAACACGTTGATCGCCTCGGTCTCGGCGTTATCGCGCAACTCGCCCAGCAGGTCGGTTTCCAGGTGGGTGTAGAGCTTGACCTTCCAGGTCCAGCGCACCACTTCGGCCAGCCATTTGTCGGCGGCGCGGGTCTGGTTCTGGATGCCAAACTGCTGGCCGATCATGCCTTCGCACGGGTGCATGGTGCCGGGCAGTTCTTCGCCGACCTTCAGCGCAGAACTGAGGATGCCTTCGTTGCGACCACGGAAAATCGCCAGGGCGCGGTGGGACGGCATGCTCTTGAGCGGTTCGTCGTGTTCGAAGTAGTCGCGGAACTTCGCGCCTTCCTCTTCCTTGCCGGCGATGACCCGGGCGCTGAGGGTGGCTTCCTGCTTGAGGTAGCTGCGCAGCTTTTCCAGCAGGTTGGCGTCTTCGGCGAAACGCTCCATGAGGATGTACTTGGCGCCTTCCAGCGCCGCCTTCACGTCCGCCACGCCTTTTTCGGCATCGACGAAGCGCGCGGCTTCGGTTTCCGGGGCCAGGGTCGGGTCGTTGAACAGGCCGTCGGCCAGCTCGCCGAGGCCTGCTTCCAGGGCGATCTGGCCCTTGGTGCGGCGCTTTTGCTTGTAGGGCAGGTACAAGTCTTCGAGACGAGTCTTGGTGTCGGCCAGCTTGATGTCGCGCTCGAGTTGCGGGGTCAGCTTGCCCTGCTCCTGGATGCTGGAAAGGATGCTGATGCGCCGTTCGTCGAGTTCTCGCAGGTAGCGCAGGCGCTCTTCCAGATGCCGCAATTGGGTGTCATCGAGGCTGCCGGTCACTTCTTTCCGGTAACGGGCGATGAAAGGCACCGTGGAGCCTTCATCGAGTAGCGCGACGGCCGCTTCGACCTGCTGTGGGCGTACACCGAGTTCCTCGGCGATGCGGCTGTTGATGCTGTCCATAAAACCACCTGACAAATTGTGAAATCAGGCTCGCCACCGCGCAAACGGGGCTCGGCGAGACTGGTTGAGCGGCCTGGCATGCGCCGCTGCCTGGGTCAAAAGGCTGCCTGTTGACCCGCGAAATTCAAAAAGTGCTGCCTTGCCAGGATAATAAAGCGCGGCGCCGATCCGGCGATCCGGTCTGCCCTGGCACAAAGGGCCGCGCATTATAACCAGCGTTCCGCTGTTCGGGGGGCGTTGTGGAATGTGGCTTTGATGGGCGGTTTGCTGGAGATCGAGGAAAAATCTGCTAACAATGCACACGGTGCGTATAACGGCAGCTAGGCCATAATGCGCGCCGAGATCAAAGGAGCTTCCTATGAGCAGCACTGCACAAACTGCTGAAGGCGAAAAAATTCTGATTGTTGACGACGATCCAGGGCTGAGCAGCCTGCTGGAGCGTTTTTTCGTCAGCAAGGGCTACCGCGCCCGCACCGTCCCGAACACCGAGCAAATGGATCGGTTGCTGGCCCGTGAAGTGTTCAACCTGGTCGTACTCGACCTGATGCTACCCGGCGAAGACGGCCTGACTGCCTGCCGCCGCCTGCGCGGCGCCAACAACCAGATCCCGATCATCATGCTCACCGCCAAGGGCGACGAGCTGAGCCGTATCAAGGGCCTTGAACTGGGCGCCGACGATTACCTGGCCAAGCCGTTCAACCCCGACGAGCTGATGGCCCGCGTCAAGGCGGTGCTGCGTCGCCAGTCGGCACCGGTGCCGGGTGCGCCGGGCAGCGAAGACGAAAGCGTGACCTTCGGCGACTATGAACTGTCCCTGGCCACCCGCGAGCTCAAGCGCGGCGATGAGGTCCACATGCTCACCACCGGTGAGTTCGCCGTGCTCAAGGCCCTGGTGATGAACGCCCGCCAGCCGCTGACCCGCGACAATCTGATGAACCTGGCCCGTGGCCGTGAGTGGGATGCGCTGGAGCGCTCCATCGACGTGCAGATTTCCCGCCTGCGCCGGATGATCGAGCCCGATCCTTCCAAGCCGCGGTACATCCAGACCGTCTGGGGCGTCGGTTACGTGTTCGTGCCGGATGGCGCCGCCAGCAAGTGATCGGCGATTTGTAGGAGCGGGTGGCCTGGCCGGTTGAAATGTCTTCTTCCAGGCGACTCGCGGTCTGTCATTGTGCGAGCATCGCTCGCTCCTGCAAGTGTGTAGCGGTTATTCATGAAAACCCCCGTGTGGTTCCCCCAGAGTTTCTTCTCCCGCACCCTCTGGCTGGTGCTGATCGTCGTGCTCTTCTCCAAGGCACTGACGTTGGTGTACCTGCTGATGAACGAAGACGTGCTCGTGGACCGGCAGTACAGCCATGGTGTGGCTCTGACCCTCCGGGCTTATTGGGCGGCGGACGAAACCAACCGGGCGAAAATCGCCGAGGCGGCGACGCTGATCCGCGTCGTCGGTGCCGGCGTGCCGGTGGGCGAGCAGCACTGGCCGGACAGCGAGATTTATCAACGCCAGATGCAGGCCGAACTGGGCGCCGATACCGAGGTGCGATTGCGCATGCATTCGCCGCCGGCGCTTTGGGTGCGAGCCCCGAGCCTTGGGGATGGCTGGCTGAAGGTGCCGCTGTATCCGCATCCGCTGCGCGGTCAGAAAATCTGGAACGTGCTCGGCTGGTTCCTGGCTATCGGCCTGCTGTCGACCGCGTCGGCGTGGATCTTCGTCAGCCAGCTCAACCAACCGTTGAAGCGCCTGGTCTACGCCGCTCGGCAACTGGGCCAGGGGCGCAGCGTGCGGCTGCCCATCAGCGATACACCCAGCGAGATGACGGAGGTCTACCGTGCCTTCAACCAGATGGCCGAGGATGTGGAACAGGCCGGGCGCGAGCGCGAATTGATGCTTGCGGGCGTCTCCCACGACCTGCGCACGCCGCTGACCCGGCTGCGGCTGTCGCTGGAGTTGATGGGAGAGCACACCGACCTGACCGACGAGATGGTCCGCGATATCGAGGACATGGACGCGATTCTCGACCAGTTCCTGGCGTTCATTCGCGACGGACGTGATGAGTCCGTGGAAGAGGTGGACCTCAGCGAGTTGGTGCGGGAAGTGGTCGCGCCCTATAACCAGAACGACGAGAAGGTGCAGTTGCGCCTGGAACCGATCCAGCCGTTTCCATTACGCCGGGTGTCGATGAAGCGTTTGCTGAACAACCTGATCGGCAATGCCCTGAACCATGCCGGTGCTGGCGTCGAAGTCGCCGCCTATGTCTCCGGCGACACCAGCGCGCCCTACGTGGTGCTGA
Organism: Pseudomonas sp. CG7; assembly: GCF_023701885.1. Taxonomy (NCBI): domain Bacteria; kingdom Pseudomonadati; phylum Pseudomonadota; class Gammaproteobacteria; order Pseudomonadales; family Pseudomonadaceae; genus Pseudomonas; species Pseudomonas sp. CG7. The sequence continues at coordinate 36,451 of NZ_JABAEE010000004.1, forward strand.
GCGTCATGGACCGTGGCGCCGGCATCGATCCATCGGAGCTGGAAGCCATCTTCAATCCCTTCACCCGGGGCGATCGCGCCCGTGGGGGGAAGGGCACGGGGCTGGGCCTGGCCATCGTCAAGCGCATCGCCTCGATGCACGGCGGCAACGTCGAGCTGCGCAACCGCGCCGGTGGTGGATTGGAAGCTCGGGTGCGGTTGCCGTTGGGCTTGATGCTGCCTCGGGATGCGGTGTAGCGATCTCTCTCAAGCAAGACAGAGAGAAGCTGTGGAAGCAAGCTCGGCTCCCACAAAAGCTAGCTCCCACAGGGGTTTGTGTTGAATCAGCCCTTGCCCTTGGTCCGGGTCATGTTCGGCCCGCCATTCTTTTCCAGGTGCTCGATGATGATCCCCGCCACGTTCTTGTTCGTGGTGGTCTCGATGCCTTCCAGGCCCGGCGAGGAGTTGACCTCCATCACCAGCGGCCCATGGTTGGAGCGCAGGATATCCACGCCGGCCACGGCCAGGCCCATGACCTTTGCAGCCCGCAGGGCGGTCATGCGTTCTTCCGGCGTGATCTTGATCAGGCTGGCGCTGCCGCCGCGATGCAGGTTGGAGCGGACCTCACCGGGCTTGGCCTGGCGTTTCATCGACGCGATCACCTTGTCGCCGACCACGAAGCAGCGAATGTCTGCGCCCCCGGCTTCCTTGATGTATTCCTGGACCATGATGTTCTGCTTCAGGCCCATGAACGCTTCGATCACCGACTCCGCCGCCGTCGCGGTCTCACACAGGACCACGCCAATGCCCTGGGTGCCTTCCAGCACCTTGATTACCAGCGGTGCGCCGTTGACCATCGCAATCAGGTCGGGAATATCGTCGGGGGAGTGGGCAAAACCGGTGACCGGCAGGCCGATCCCACGCCGTGACAGCAACTGCAACGAGCGCAATTTGTCCCGGGAACGGGCGATGGCCACCGACTCGTTGAGGGGAAACACCCCCATCATTTCGAACTGGCGCAACACCGCGCAGCCATAGAACGTCACGGATGCGCCGATCCGCGGGATCACCGCGTCGAACCCTTCCAGCGGTTTGCCACGGTAATGGATCTGCGGCTTGTGGCTGGCGATGTTCATGTAGGCGCGCAGGGTGTCGATCACCACCATTTCATGGCCACGTTCGGTCCCTGCTTCGACCAGGCGACGGGTGGAATACAGACGCGGATTACGCGACAGCACAGCGATCTTCATGCAACACCTGTGGCAGAGGTAGTGGACACCGGGAATGCCGGCTTGTCTTGAACGTATTTGCTACCCGGATTGACCACCAGTTGGCCGTCGATCAAGGCTTTGGAACCCAGTAACAGGCGATATCGCATGGATTTGCGGCAGGCCAGGGTGAACTCGACCCGCCAGATCCGGTCGCCCAGCGCCAACGTGGTGCTGATCACGTAGCGGACCTGGGCGTGACCGTTGGAACTCTTGATGGTCTTGCGCGCCACCAGCGGGGCTTCGCAGCGGCGATGGCGCAATTGCACCACCGTGCCGAGGTGCGCGGTGAAGCGTACCCACTTTTCGCCATCGCGCTCGAAAGGTTCGATGTCAGTGGCATGCAGGCTTGAGGTGCTGGCCCCGGTGTCGATTTTTGCCCGCAGGCCCGCGACTCCCAGATCCGGGAGCGCCACCCACTCGCGCAGACCGACAACGGTCAAATGGTCAAAAATCTTCAATAAAAAAACCTGCGATCAGTGCATCGGATCGTGGACTCCGCGAATCGCGGTATTCACGCAGAATAATCACAAAATGGCGACAGTTATCTACGCACTTGTTTGTGCGTGTAACCGATTCCGACCCCAGCGATGCGTACGGCGTCGGTTTGACGGGCATTCTATCCGTCGGGCCGGATTCGTGCGCCCGACAAAAACGGTAGTACAGTTCCGGCTATTGGCAGAAAAGAGGAATGGCAGTGGCACAAAAAAAGGAAGAGGACGACAAGGTCCGTCTCGATAAATGGTTATGGGCGGCGCGATTCTACAAGACGCGGGCCCTGGCCAAGACCGCCATCGAAAGCGGCAAGGTCCATCACCGCGGAGAGCGTTGCAAGCCGGGCAAGGAGCCACGTATCGGCGATGAGTTTGTCATCCGCACCGGGTTCGATGAAAAGACCGTGGTGGTCGAGGCCCTGTCGATCGTGCGGCGCGGCGCGCCTGAAGCGCAGGCGCTGTATCGTGAAACCGAAGCCAGCATCGCCAAGCGCGAAGCCGCCGCCGCGCAACGCAAGGCCGGCGCCCTGGGGGGCAGCACCGACGGCAAACCGAGCAAGAAGCAGCGCCGGGACCTGTTCAAGTTTCACGGCAGCAACAACGAATAAGACGCCGGTCATTTCACCCGTGGCGAGGGAGCTTGCTCCCGCTGGCTCTGTAGGAGCTGGCGAAGCCTGCGATCTTTTGATCTTGATCTTGATCTTTCGCTCTGGATTCAACTGTCTGGGGAAAGATCGCAGCCTCGTTGCACTCGACAGCTCCTACACAGCGTCTACAGGTAGGTGGTCAATCCCTTCCCGTCAGGCAAACCCAAGCCTTGCTTGGAACCCACCCTGAATGCCCCTAAAATGCCTGCCATCATTTGTCATCACTTCAGATACCAGACCCTATGACTGATTTACCGGATACCGACTACACCCAGCGTTTCATCTTCGATGACAGCGACGCCCGTGGCGAGCTGGTGGCGTTGGAGCGTAGCTACGCCGAAGTCCTCGCCAAGCACCCCTATCCTGAGCCGGTCGCACAAATGCTCGGCGAGCTGATGGCGGCCGCAGCGTTGCTGGTGGGCACCTTGAAGTTCGATGGCTTGCTGATTCTCCAGGCGCGTTCCGAAGGTCCGGTCCCGCTGCTGATGATCGAGTGTTCCAGCGAGCGTGAGATCCGTGGCCTGGCCCGGTATGACGCCGAACAGATCGCGCCCGACGCCACCCTGGCCGACATGATGCCCAACGGCGTGCTGGCCCTGACGGTCGATCCGACCCAAGGCCAGCGTTACCAGGGCATCGTCGATCTGGACGGGGCAACCCTGGCTGAATGCTTCACCAACTACTTCGTCATGTCCCAGCAGACCAACACCCGCTTCTGGCTCTACGCCGACGGGCGGCGCGCGCGTGGTTTGCTGCTGCAACAGCTACCTGCCGATCGCCTGCGCGACCCGGAAGAACGTGATGCCAGCTGGCAGCACATCACCGCTCTGGCCAGCACCTTGAGCGCCGATGAACTACTGGGCCTGGACAACGAAACGGTGCTGCATCGCCTCTACCACGAGGAGCAGGTACGCTTGTTCGACGGCCAGCCGTTGCGCTTCCAATGCAGTTGCTCTCGTGAACGTTCCGGCAATGCGCTGGTCAGTCTGGGTCTGGAAGATGCGCAGCAACTGGTGATCGAGCATGGCGGCGCCATCGAAGTCGACTGCCAGTTCTGCAACGAACGCTACCTGTTCGACGCGGCGGACATCGCTCAATTGTTCGCCGGTGCGGGTGTCGACACACCGTCAGATACTCGACACTAAAACGGTTCAGCGCAGGTAAATCTCCTGGCAAACGCCGGATTTACGCCGTACTGACGGGAGGGCCCTACTCTTTTTGGGGTTTTCTGGCATAATCCGGCCCACTTTTTTCGGGTAGTAGTGCGCGACTTCCTACTACAAAACGTTTGGAGCACTCGGCCACGGGCCGACGGGGAATCTCATGACGCAAGCCAATAACGCCGTGTACACCGATCTGAGTGTCGATGATCTGGTCAAAGAAGCCCTGAATCGCGGTGAAGGCGAGCTTGCCGATACTGGCGCGCTGGTTGTCCGTACCGGTCATCGTACCGGTCGCTCGCCAGTCGACCGTTTCATTGTGGAAGAGCCAACCACCCAGGACGCCATCGCCTGGGGCCCGATCAACCGCAAGTTCCCGGCCGACAAGTTCGATGCCCTGTGGAGCCGCGTTGAGGCCTACCTGGGCGAGCGCGAGCGTTTTGTATCCCATGTGCATGTAGGCTCCGATCCTGCGCACTACCTGCCGGTCAAGATGACCACCGAGACGGCGTGGCACAACCTGTTCGGCCGATGCCTGTTCATCACCCCCGAGCAATACAACGCCGGCGGCAAGGATGAATGGCAGATCCTCAACGCGCCGAATTTCGTCTGCGAGCCTGAGCGCGACGGCACCAACTCCGACGGCACCGTGATCATCAACTTCGCGGCCAAGAAAGTGCTGATCGCCGGCATGCGCTACGCCGGTGAGATGAAAAAAGCCCTGTTCTCCGTGCAGAACTTCCTGCTGCCGGCTGTTGACGTGCTGCCGATGCACTGCGCCGCGAACATGGGCGAAGAGGGCGATGTGACCCTGTTCTTCGGCTTGTCGGGCACCGGCAAGACCACCCTGTCCGCCGATGAAAGCCGTTACCTGATCGGTGACGACGAGCACGGCTGGGGCGTGGGCGTGGTCTTCAACATCGAGGGCGGTTGCTATGCCAAGTGCATCGACCTGTCCGAGAAAAACGAGCCGGTCATCTGGAAAGCCATCCAGCACGGTGCCGTACTGGAAAACGTCGTTCTGGACCCCGTCACCAAGAAAGCCGACTACGCCGACGACAGCCTGACCCAGAACAGCCGCGCCGCCTACCCGCGTGAGCTGATCGAAAAACGCGCACCGAAAAACCTCGGTGGCGAGCCCAACGCTGTAATCTTCCTGACCTGCGACCTGACCGGCGTTCTGCCGCCGGTGTCGATCCTCAGCGAAGAACAAGCCGCCTATCACTTCCTGTCCGGCTACACCGCACTGGTGGGCTCGACCGAAATGGGTTCGCGCAGCGGCATCAAGTCGACCTTCTCCACCTGCTTCGGCGCCCCGATCTTCCCGCGTCCAGCCGGTGAATACGCTGAGCTGCTGATCAAGCGCATCCGTGGTGTCGGCTCCAAGGTCTACCTGGTCAACACCGGTTGGACCGGCGGTGGCTACGGCGTCGGCAAGCGCTTCAACATCCCGACCACCCGTGCTGTGATCGCAGCGATCCAGAGCGGCGCGCTGATCGGTGCTGAAACCGAACACCTGGACATCATCAACCTGGACGTGCCGCTGGCAGTTCCAGGCGTCGAGACTGGCCTGTTGAACCCACGCAACACCTGGGCCGACAAAGCCGCCTACGATGAAGCCGCCAAGGCATTGGCCGGTCTGTTCATCGAGAACTTCAAGAAGTTCGACGTGAGCGACGCGATCAAGGCGGCAGGTCCACAGCTGTAAGGCTTGGTTGTTGAATAAAAAACCGCCCTTCAATGGGCGGTTTTTTATGGGCGGTTAGTTAGGTGCGTAGGGGCTGGAAACTGTCATTATTCCAGCTGAAATCGAGCCAGACAGCCAGAATAATGCCACTTAAGGTGCTCAAATCACCTCGTTCTCCTCCACTTCCCGCGTATCCCATTTCTGTGCCTTGATCGCCTTGTAAAGCATGCCGATGGTCAATGGCAGCTTGTTCCCCCGGCCCTTGGCCCTGCGCTTTTGAAACACATCGAATCCTTCAGGCTGGAAATAGCGGTAGGCGTCGTAGTCGATGAATTCGATGGCGAACCGTTCCTCCACTGCTTCCATCAGATGCCGAGCGTCCGCGACGTCACAACCCCAGTCGAGATTGATCGCGGTGTCCAGGCGAATCGTCTTGCGTTCAGGCAGGCCGATTTCTTCGTGGAGCAGCTCCATGAGCTGGCGCATGGCGTGATCGTCGGGGAAGTCTGGGGCGAGGTGCATGGCGAGGTTTCCGGGGGTGTTGGCGTGTGTTCGTCTGGAGGGAAAGTTTAGGAGGAATCGTTGCCCATTGGAAAAAGAAGATTGCTCTCACAGTGGTCTCGGATCCGTCTGCTGAGTATTTCCCTGGCCGCTCGGTAAGGTTCGCCACGCCCTTTTAATGGGGGTTAATGGCGACCAAGCAGGGATGAGCATGACGAAAGGGAAGGCCGGTGTTCCGCAGTCCTGGGAGCATTACGGCGGCGATCGGGGCTACAGGATCCTGCGGGACATGACCCCCAGCGAACTGGCAAAAAGAGACGACGATCAACAGGCCTATGAGGCCATGCTCGCCAGGCAGACGGCGTACATGAGCGAGCGTTTGACCCAGGTCCGCGAAGCATCACCTTCCGACGTGAAGGGCTGTGTATTTGCCAAGTCCTGCAAGCTGCCTGATTCGGTGATCGACTATCACAACCCGAGCGGCTACATCCCGACTGAAGCCCTGAGGGAGTACGGCCAATTTACCTTGTTGGGCGGGCGTCAAGCTGACGAGTCAGGGCGCATTCAGCTCAAGAATCTCAGTGGGTCGTTGCCGGCAAGCTTCGGCTCGTTTGCCTTGGGTAGGGCGATGCCGGTTTCCCTTGGTGTGGCGGCGGGGGCTGCTGGCGCGGTCACTGCACCCGTGGCGGCGGGTGTACTGATCGGCCTGGTGGGGCTGCTGATGCCCACGAGCCTGGGTGACGGTTCGTTGTACACCGAAGAGCAACTGCGCTCCCTGGAGCAGGCACGTACGCGGGTGCGGTTGCACGTCGAGACCCAGGCCGATGGCACGCTCAAGGGATACGGCTATAACACCCAGGCACGACGTGACTGGGAAATGATCCCGGTGGTGACGTTCCAGGCTCGCGGCGAGCAACAAGTGGCGGACTTTGGCGATGGGGTCGAGTTGATCTGGACGCCTGCGGTCGATCCATCCGCGACGTTGGGCATCCCGGCGCTGGAGGCCGCGCCACAGGCTCCGCACATCTGGATTTTTCCGCCGACACCTGCGGCGGACAGCATCATCGTCAACCCGATCTATCCGCCGGAGTATAAGGATTTCATTCTTGTGTTTCCGGCGGATTCTGGGGTTTCGCCGTTGTATATCGTGCTCAGCATTTCTGATCACAAATATTACCCGACCCCGACAGGCGTACTTCCTGCTTTTCCTGACCTTGTTCGCGGTCGCTCTAAAACTCCCGTACAAGGAGGTGGAGGATTACGTCCACGTTGGCACGACCGCAAAGGTAATATTTATGAATGGGACCGGCAGCATGGCGCTCTTGAAAAGTACAACCCGCGTGGAAAACATTTAGGTGAGTTCAATCACATCACGGGTGAACAGACCAAAAAAGCGGATAAGGCAAGGAAGGTAGAGCCATGAGTTTTGGGGTGTTGGGTTTTTATCCTGGCAAGGATGAGCTGGTATTTGAACAGAGCATCAGCTTGTCGGTGGAGGACTTGAAGCCTGTGATGCAATGGGCAGGTAGCAATGATCACATCGGTGCGGACTTCAGACTTTCAGCAGAGCAGGTGCTTGAAATTGAACGATTGGCCTCATTGAATTTTCCGCCGGGGCTGGATCTTTATTTAACGTCTTATGACTGAACGCCAAGCTCAAACGGTCAGTTATCAAACGTCTTCTCGCTTGCGTTGCCTCTTGAGTCGATCCGCGTCGCGGCCATTCAGGCTGTATCATCCCGTATCGATTCAACCCCGACCTTTTCTCGACTCGCCGCATTGTCCCGCTAGGCTTTGGGCATCGCAGCAGTCAAAGGAGCGACCGCGCATGCACAGCACCCTGGAACAGGTTTTCGGTTATCCACAGTTTCGTCCCGGTCAGGAGGCGGCCATCGGCGCCGTGCTTGCCGGTCGGTCGGCGGCGGCCATCTTTCCCACCGGATCGGGCAAGTCCCTGTGGTATCAATTGTCGGCCCTGCTCTTGCCGCACCTGACGCTGGTGGTCTCACCGTTGCTGGCGTTGATGCAGGACCAGTTGGCGTTCCTCCAGCGCCACGGCATCGCGGCGGCCAGCATCGATTCGGCCCAGAGCCGTGACGAAGCCAGCGACGCCATGGCGCGGGCCCGTTCGGGTGAGTTGAAGATCCTGATGATTTCCGTGGAGCGCTTGAAGAACGAGCGCTTTCGCAATTTCCTGCAGCAGGTTCCGATCTCGTTGCTGGTGGTGGACGAGGCCCACTGCATTTCGGAATGGGGGCATAACTTCCGACCTGATTACCTCAAGCTTCCCGACTACCAGCACCAGTTCAATATTCCCCAGGTATTGCTGCTGACGGCCACCGCGACACCCAAGGTCATCGCCGACATGCAGACGAAATTCGCCATCGCTGCCGCCGATGTGGTGACGACCGGTTTCTACCGACCGAACCTCAATCTGCTGGTCGAGCCCGTGCGCGGTGCCGACAAGCGCGCGCGACTGGTGCAGTGGTTGGGCGAGCGTGCCGGGCAGCCGAGCATCGTCTACGTCACCTTGCAGCGAACCGCCGAGCAGATCGCTGAACACTTGGGGCGGCACGGTATCCAGGCCGAGGCCTATCACGCCGGTTTGCCCCATGAACAGCGCGAAACCATCCAGCGGCGATTCATGGGCGGCCAATCCAATTGCATCGTCGCGACCATCGCCTTTGGCATGGGCATCGACAAGAGCGACATCCGCAACGTCGTGCATTTCGACTTGCCCAAGTCCATCGAAAACTACAGCCAGGAGATCGGCCGCGCGGGACGGGACGGGCAGCCCTCCGATTGCCTGGTGCTGGCCAACCGCGACAGCCTCAACGTGCTGGAGAACTTCGTGTATGGCGATACGCCGGAGCTTACCGGCATTCGTTGCGTGCTCGATGAACTGAAGGCCGCGGCAGCCGACGGGCAGTGGGAATTCTTGTTGGGACCGCTGGCGGACCAGAGCAACATCCGGCAACTGCCGCTCAAGACGCTGCTGGTCCAGTTGGAATTGCGCCGGCTGATCGCGCCGCGTTATGCCTATTTCGCCGAGTACCGCTTCAAGTTCCTGACCGAGCCGCACGAGCTGCTGGAGCGCTTCGAAGGTGAGCGACGGGACTTCGTCGCGGCCATCATCCAAACCTCCAGTCGCGCCCGGAGTTGGGCCACGGTGGATTTTGACGGGATGTACCAGCAGTATCGCGCCGAGCGTAATCGGGTGGTGAAGGCGCTGGATTATTTCCAGGAAAAGGGCTGGATCGAGCTGGAAAGCAAACAGATGACCGAGGTGTACAGCGTGCTGGAAGCGGATCTGGATGCGCAGCTCTTGAGCACCGAGCTACACGCCTACTTCACCCGGCACGAACACGGTGAGATCGCGCGGATCCACGCCATGCTCGAATTGTTCGCCACTGCCCGTTGTCTGGGTCATCGCTTGGCGGAGTACTTCGGCGACGGCAATGCGCCACGCCAGTGCGGCCATTGTTCGGTGTGCCATGGGCATGTCGCCCGCCTGCCGGAGCCGCCCGTATTGCCGGCGCTTGTGGATAAAGATTTCGAGGCGCTGTGTGGCGATTTTATCCACACGCATGAGCAGCACAGCGGCAGCGTGCCGTCTGCCGAGCGCCTCACCCGGTTCCTGTGCGGAATCAGCGTGCCACTGTTCACCCGTTTGAAGGCACGGAAGATCCATGGGTATGCCGCACTGGAAACGTATCCATACGCTGAAGTTCGCCAGTGGGCCCAAGCGCACCTGTGAGCTGCATCCATCCGCTGAATGCCCCTCATCACACGAATAAATTTCAAAAATATTCGTTGGCTGACAAAGGTGAAGGCTGTCTTCGGATCGCCAAAACAAGAGAGCAGACATGAGCCAGACACCCTTCGATATTCAGCGCGCCGCGGTGGTCGGTGCAGGCACCATGGGACGGGGCATCGTGATGTGCCTGGCCAATGCCGGCGTGGCGGTGCAATGGGTCGACAACAATCCGCAAATGCTCGAGCAAGCGTTGGCCGCCGTAGCCGAGACCTACGCCCATGGCGTGCGCCAGGGCCGTATCGACCAGGGTGAGGCGGATGCGCGGATTGCTCGGGTGACGCGGGCGCAGGATTACGCGGCGATCCGCGACGTGGACCTGGTGATTGAGGCGGTCTACGAAAACCTGGAGCTCAAGCAGACTATCTTTCGCGAGCTGGACGGCCTGTTGAAGCCCGAGGCGATCCTGGCGAGCAATACGTCGGCACTGGACATCGATGCCATCGCCGCTGTCACTCGCAGGCCAGCCCAAGTCCTGGGCCTGCATTTCTTCAGCCCGGCGCACATCATGAAGCTGCTGGAAATCGTCCGCGGTGCGCAAACCTCCAAAGCGGTTCTGGACGCGGCCTTGGTGCTGGGCAAGCGCATGGGCAAGGTCAGCGTGATATCGGGCAACTACCATGGTTTCATCGGTAACCGGATGCTTCACCCGTATGTGCTGGAAGCGCGCAAGATGCTGCTGGAGGGGGCGTTCCCCTACCAGGTGGATGCGGCGTTGCAAGGCTTCGGCTTCGCCATGGGGCCGTTCCGCATGTACGACGTCGTCGGCATCGACCTGGAGTGGCGCGCCCGTGAGCTGGCGGGGAAGGGCCAGGAGGCGCCCGAGGTGCAAGTGGACAACCATTTGTGTGAACTGGGGCGGTTCGGCCAGAAAAGCGGCAATGGGTACTATCACTACGAGCCGGGCAGTCGACAGGCCGAGCTTGACGTCGAGGTCGATGCGCTGGTGCTGCGGGTCAGCGAAGCGTTGGGGTTCCAGCGTCGCGAGATCGGCCCGGTGGAAATCCTTGAGCGCTGCTTGCTGGCGCTGGTCAACGAGGGGGCGAAGATCTTGCAGGAAGGTATTGCCGAGTCGGCCCATGATATCGACCTGGTCTACCTCAACGGCTACGGCTTTCCCGCGGAAAAGGGCGGGCCGATGGCCTGGGCCGACGGGCAGGGGCTGGAAGCTATCCACGAGCGCCTGCTGGAGCTCGAAACGAAGCAGGGTGACCAGTGGCAGCCCGCGCGCCTGATCGGCGAACTGGCGGCGCAGGGAAAGGGGTTCGCGAGCCGATAGGCGTCATCCTGAAATCATTGAACAACCATGAAGAGCACTTGATGCCCCAACGTAGCGAATACCCACACTTGCAACCCATCACCACGCGTTGGCACGACAACGATGTGTACGGTCACGTCAACAACGTCACCTACTACAGCTTTTTCGATACCGCCGTGAATACCTACCTGATCGAGGTCGGGGGCCTGGATATCCATGACGGAGAGGTGGTGGGGTTCGTGGTGAGTTCGGCCTGCGACTATTTTGCCTCGATCGCCTTTCCAGACCGGATTGAAATCGGCCTGCGGGTCGGCAAGTTGGGCAGCAGTGCGGTGCAGTACGAGCTGGCGGTGTTCAAGGCGGGTGAGGAAGAGGCCTGCGCGGCGGGGCGTTTTGTCCACGTATTCGTGGATCGGGCATCGAATCGGCCGGTGGCGATTCCGGAGCGGCTGCGTGGGGCGATGGAGCGTTTGGTGGTCTGAAACAAAAATCGCAGCCTCCGGTCAGGCTCTGTGAAGAGCTGCCAAAGGCTGCGATCTTTTATCGGCAGGTATCAAAGCCAGCGATCAATCGTCGTAATAACGATGTTTATGCTTGTGCTTGCGATGCCCATAGGCATGGCCGCGACCCGGATGGCCGTCACGGTAGTAGCGGCGGTCGCCACGGCGGCCGTCATAACGGCGGTCATCGTCATCGTCCTTGCCCATGTAGTTACCCAGGGCGCCACCCGCGCCACCGCCCGCTGCCGCACCGATCAGACTGCCGGTGCTGCCGCCGACGCTACGGCCGACCACGTTACCGCCGGCCGCACCCAGCGCGCCGCCGATTGCCGCGTCGCCGCGGCTGTGGCTGTCTGCACCGACTGCACTACCGCCTGCACCGCCCAGCGCCGCGCCGATAGTGGAACCGGTATTGCCGCCCAGGGACTGGCCGACGACCGAACCCAAAACCCCGCCTAATGCGCCGCCCACACCTGCTTCGGCAGTACCACCGGCGGAAGCGATGCCACTGGCCAGGCTAAGGGACAACAAGAGAATGGAGGAGAACTTCATAGAGGAGCCTCAAAGGGATGACGGCGCGATCCTGAGGCTGGCTTCGCTTGCTTACAATCGAAATCCGACGAGTAGCACGACTTGTGCACAATTCTCTAAGTTATTGTTTTTCGGTGGGAACTTAAGGTGAATTGGCCGGTCTTTAGCTACTTGAGACAGGCCGTTTTCCATGGGAAACGGCCTTTTTTGTGCCCGTTCGAAAAGTCGTTTGTGGCGAGGGAGCTTGCTCCCGTTGGGGCGCGAAGCGGCCCTGAAGCTTAGCATCTCGGCGTGTCAGGTGAATGGATGGAAGGGGCTGCTACGCAGCCCAGCGGGAGCAAGCTCCCTGCCACACGACCACCATGATCCAAAAGGTTGTATCAAGCCGACTTGGCCAGGATCAGTCCGTTCTCACTCGCCGCTTCCAGGCGGATCGCGACGAATTTCGACGTCGGCGTATGGCTGCCATCACCGGTGCTTTCCAGCGGGACCAGCGGGTTCACCTCAGGGTAGTAGGCCGCAGCCTGCCCGGCCGGAATGTCGAACGCCAGCAAGGTGAAACCCTTGACCCGGCGCTCGCGACCGTCTTCCCAGAGCGAGACGATGTCAGCTTTCTGCCCCGGCTTGAAGCCCAGGCGAATGATGTCCGCTTCGTTGACGAACAACACGTCGCGCTGGCCCTTTACACCGCGATAGCGGTCGTCGAGGCCGTAAATAGTGGTGTTGTACTGATCGTGGGAACGCATGGACTGCATGATCAGGTCGGGCAACTGGCCGGTGGCACGGGTGCGCTCATGCACGAGGTCGGTCGGCAACAGGTTCGGCTTGAAGTTGGCGCGGCCCGACGGGGTGTTCCAGCGTCGCGAGCCGGCGCTGTTGCCCAGGTAGAATCCGCCGGGGTTCTTCAGCTTTTCGTTGAAGTCCTTGAAGCCGGGGACGGTCTCGGCGATCAGGTCGCGAATGCGGCTGTAGTCGGCCACCAGCCAGTTCCAATCCACCGGGCGGCTACCCAGCGTGGCGGCGGCGATGCCGGCGACGATCCACGGTTCCGAGCGCATCTGGTTCGACAGTGGCTGCAACTGACCCATGGAGGCATGCACCATGCTGAAGGAGTCTTCCACGGTCACCGCTTGCGCGCCTTCGGTTTGCAGGTCGATGTCGGTGCGGCCCAGGCACGGCAGGATCAGCGCGTCCTTGCCGTGGGCCAGGTGGCTGCGGTTGAGCTTGGTGCTGATCTGCACTGTCAGATCGCAATTGGCCAGGGCCTGGAACGTGCGGTGGCTGTCCGGCGTGGCTTGGGCGAAATTGCCGCCCAGGGCGATGAATACTTTCGCCTGGCCGTCGGCCATGGCGTGGATCGCCTCGACCACGTTGTGGCCGTTCTCACGCGGAACCTTGAACTGGAAGCGCCGCTCCAGCGTGTCGAGGAACGCCACTGGCGGACGTTCGTTGATACCCATGGTCCGGTCGCCCTGCACGTTGCTGTGGCCGCGGACCGGGCAAAGGCCAGCGCCTGGCCGGCCAATGTTGCCGCGCAGCATCATCACGTTGGCGATCTCCTGGATGGTCGCCACCGAGTGACGGTGCTGGGTGATGCCCATCGCCCAGCACATGATCACGTTCTTGCTTCTGGCGTACATGCGCGCGGCCTGTTCGATTTCGACCAGGGTCAGGCCCGATTGCTCGACGATCTGCGCCCAAGGCGTATCGTCGACCGCTGCCAGGTAATCCAGCACGTTGGCACTGTGTTCGTTGAGGAACGCGTGGTCGAACACGGCCGGCGCACCGCTGTCCTGGGCCTCCCGCTCCCATTGCAGCAAGAACTTCGCCATGCCGCGCAAGATCGCCATGTCCCCCCCCAGGGCCGGGCGGAAATACGCGGTGTTGGTCGGCTTATTGCCGTTGGTGAGCATTTCGATCGGGCTCTGCGGATGCTGGAAGCGCTCCAGGCCACGCTCCTTGAGCGGGTTGATGCAGATCACTTGGGCGCCGCGCTTCACCGCCTCGCGCAGTGGTTCGAGCATCCGCGGATGATTGGTGCCAGGGTTCTGGCCCCAGACGAAAATCGCGTCGGCGTGCTCGAAGTCGTCGAATGTCACCGTGCCCTTGCCCACGCCCACGCTCTGGGCCAGCGCTACGCCGCTGGCCTCGTGGCACATGTTCGAGCAGTCAGGGAAATTGTTGGTGCCATAGGCGCGTACGAACAGTTGATACAAATAGGCCGCTTCGTTGCTGGCCCGGCCCGAGGTGTAGAACTCGGCCTGGTTGGGGCTGGACAGCCCTTGCAGGTGCTTGCCAACCAGGGCGAACGCCGCTTCCCAACTGATGGGCTTGTAGCGGTCGGTTTCGGCATCGTAGCGCATTGGCTCGGTCAGGCGACCTTGGTATTCGAGCCAGTAGTCGCTCTGTTCCAGCAGCGAGGTCACGCTGTGCCTGGCGAAAAATGCGGCATCGACACGGCGCTTGGTAGCCTCCCAGTTCACGGCCTTGGCGCCGTTCTCGCAGAACTTGACCATGCCGCTTTCCGGCGAGTCGCCCCAGGCACAGCCCGGGCAGTCAAAACCGCCGTTCTGGTTGGTCTTGAGCATCATGCGGATGTTTTTCAGCGCGTTGTCGCTGGTCAACCAGGCCTGAGCGACACTGATCAGCGCACCCCAACCACCGGCTGGGCCCTTGTAGGGCTTGTAGCGTGGTACGGGTTTCTGGTCGGCTTGTTGATGATTGCTCACGCTTGTTTCTCCATCGCAGGGCTGTAGACCCGCGGCGCACTTTTTTGCGGCAGGTGGATGAGGTTGAGGTTGTGTTGACGGGCCCATTGCACGGCGAGGCCCGTGGGCGACGACAGGCTGACCAGGGTCTGGATGCCGGCGCGCAGTACTTTCTGGATCAGTTCGAGGCTGCAACGGCTTGTGACGATCGCCACGCCACCGGCCACCGGGATTTGTTGCCGGATCAGCGCGCCGATCAGTTTGTCGAGGGCGTTGTGCCGACCAATGTCTTCGCGACCCAGGAGCAACTCACCCTGGGCATTCATGAACAAGGCTGCATGCACCGCGCCGCAATGTTGGCCCAAGGGCTGGAACTGACCGATACGGTCACGCAGGCCATCGAGCCATTGCGCGGCAGGCAAGGGCGCGCCGGGCAGCACCTTGAGGTTGGGCAAGGCCTGTTCCACCGCTTCCACACCGCACAACCCGCAGCCACTGGTGCCCGCCAACTGTCGGCGTTGCTGCTTGAGGTTCCAGAAGGCGCGGTTGGCGATGGTCACTTGGGCGTAGTGCGCGGCACCTGTGCCGCTCAGTTGCAGGTCATAGATGTCCGATGAGTCTTCAATGATGCCGCTGCCGAGGCTGAAGCCGACGATGAAGTCTTCAAGGTCGGTGGGCGTGACCAGCATGACCGCCTGGCTGATGCCGTTATAGGCAATCGCCAGCGCCACTTCCTCGGCCAGCGCGGTGCTGTCCGATTGGGCGTGGTCCAGATTGCAGTAGCGATAGCTCTGGCTGGCGGCCGGCGCGGATGTTTCCATCCCAGGCGCTGGACTGACCGGAGGCTTGTCGTTCATAGGCATCACTGAAAGTAGGAATAGTGCTAAGACTAAATGCGGCAATCTGCCACGTCTAATCGCTATTACTGATCTTCCAATAGATGACGTCGATCAAGAAGTCGTCGATGATTTCTGATAGAGGGCAAAACAGGCCTCGGCCAACGCCGAGCGGGGGGCGCCGCGTCGCATGATCAGGCCCAGCGAAACCAGCGTCTGGGCGTTTTCAATGGGCTGGATGCGCAAGTCTTCGGTCAGGACATTCAGGCCGCTGTCCAGGGGCATCACCGCGCAACACAATCCGCCATGCACAGCTTGTAACAATTGATGCACCGCGTCGGTTTGCAACAGCGGTTGGGGCGTCAGACCCCGGCTGTGGAAATTGTGGTCGATGGACTGACGAAAATGCATGCCGCTGGTGAGCATGCCCAGCGGCAGTTCGATCAGCGCCTCCCAGCTCAGCGGTTGTTCACCGAAAAAGAAATACCGCTGGTCGTAAAGCAAACCCATGCGGGTGGGGCTGAAGGGCAGGGCCTCGAAGCGTTCATTGTCCAGCCGCTCCAAGTAGGAGATGCCCAGGTCGATGCGGTTGTTCGCCAACTGTTCGAGGATGCGTTCGGAACTCAGGGACGACAATTCGAAACGCAAGCTGGGGTGCTCGGTGTGCAAGCGCTGCATCATCGCCAGCGGGTCGAAGTCCGACAACGGCACCACGCCCAGGCGCAGCGTGCCCACCAGGTTGCCGCGGCAGGCCGCTGCTTCGGCCTGCAGCCCGTCATAGGCCGCCAGCACCGTGCGTGCCCAGGCCAGCACCCGTTCCCCCGGCGCGGTAAAACCTTCAAAGCGCTGGCCGCGGTTGACCAATGGCAGGTCGAGTTCTTCTTCAAGGCTGCGCAGGCGCATCGACAACGTCGGCTGGGTGATATGGCAACGTGCGGCGGCTTGGCCGAAGTGACGGGTTTCGTCCAGCGCGATGAGAAATTTCAGCTGCTTGATGTCCATCTTCGCTCCAGGGCGCGGGAAGATTCGGATTCTAGCGCTTGCGCGTGGCGGGGTCATTGGTCGGCTGGGAACCGGGTTCGTCTCGCCTGGTCTAGTCTTTGCGTCTGGACACTTAAATCAAGGAGCGTGTGCCATGAGTATCTTTAGCTTTGTGAAGGAAGCCGGTGAAAAGCTGATCGACCTGCTGACCCCCGGTAACGCCAATGCCAGCGAACAACTGAAAGAGCACATTGCAAAGGTCGGCCTGGGTAATCCGAATGTACAGGCGACCATCGAGGGCGACAAAGTCATCGTCACAGGTGAAGTGGCGAGCCAGGAAGAGAAGGAAAAAATCCTGTTGGCGGTGGGTAATATCGCCGGTGTCGGTAGCGTAGACGACCAGATCACCGTGACTGGCCCAGTGGCACAAGCGGCGCGCTTCGTGACTGTGAAGAAGGGGGACACCCTCAGCGCCATCTCCAAGGCCGAGTACGGCGACGCGAACAAGTACAACAAGATCTTCGAGGCCAACAAACCGATGCTGTCGCATCCGGACAAGATCTACCCGGGGCAGGTGCTGCGTATCCCTGAATAACTTCCAGGGCTGTGGTGCCTTCATCGCGAGCAAGCTCGCTCCCACAGGTTTTTTTGGTTCGCCGCGAAACCAGTGTGGGAGCGAGCTTGCTCGCGATGAAGGCACCACGGTTCAGAGCCCTTCGATCAAATCGCGATAATCCCCCAATGCCTCGAACTCCCCCGTATCCTTCGGTCCCTTGCGACTGTCCGGCTCGCTGACGGCCAGCAGGTGCGCCACGCCGAAATCCCGGGCGCTGCGCAACACCGGGAGGGTGTCGTCGATGAACAGGCTGCGGGCCGGGTCGAAATTCAGGTCGGCTTGCAGTGCGTCCCAGAACTGCGGGTTTTCCTTGGGGAAGCCGTAGTCGTGGGAGCTGATCAAACGCTCGAAGTAGGGGGCCAGTTCGATGCGCTCCAACTTCAAGGACAACGAATCGCGGTGGGCATTGGTGATCATCACCACGCGTTTGCCGGCGCGCTGAATCGCGGCCAGGAATGTATCGGCGTCCGGGCGCAAGGCGATCAGGTGGGCGGTGTCCAACTTCAGTTCGCGCACCGGCAGTTTCAGCTCGGCGCTCCAGAAATCCAGGCAATACCATTGCAACTGGCCGGCGTTGCGCTCGAACAATGGCTGCAGCGCCATCTCGGCCATCGCCCGGCTCACACCATGCAGGTCGGCGTAGCGCTGGGGCAGGTGTTCGAGCCAGAAGTGGTTGTCGTAATGCAGGTCCAGCAGGGTGCCGTCCATGTCCAGCAGAACCGTATCGATCTCATGCCAGGGCAGCAAGGCCATAAAACTTCTCCAGCGGTAATCGGATATCCGACACAAACAATCAGAATAGGCCGGGTATAGTAGCCCGCTATCGCCCAGGGAGCCGTTTATGCGCCAGAAACCCACCATACTCGATCGCCGGATCGTCGCTACCAGCCGCCTGTTCTGCGTGGAAGAACTGAAATTGCGGTTTTCCAACGGTGTGGAGCGCACTTATGAGCGTCTGGCGAGCAAGGGTGCAGGCTACGGCGCGGTGATGATCGTGGCGATGCTCGACGCCGACCATGCGGTGCTGGTGGAAGAGTATTGCGGTGGCACCGATGCTTACGAGTTATCCCTGCCCAAGGGCTTGATCGAGCCAGGGGAAGATGTACTGGCGGCGGCCGAGCGGGAGCTCAAGGAAGAGGCCGGTTTCGGGGCGCGACAGTTGGAACATCTGACCGAGTTGTCGCTGTCCCCCGGCTACATGAGCCAGAAGATCCAAGTGGTGCTGGCGACCGATCTGTATGAAGAGCGGCTGGAGGGCGACGAGCCCGAGCCGATGCGCGTGGACAAGGTCAACCTGCACGAGCTGTCGGCCCTGGCGCAAAAC
This sequence comes from Pseudomonas sp. CG7, assembly GCF_023701885.1. Classification (NCBI taxonomy): domain Bacteria; kingdom Pseudomonadati; phylum Pseudomonadota; class Gammaproteobacteria; order Pseudomonadales; family Pseudomonadaceae; genus Pseudomonas; species Pseudomonas sp. CG7. Next base: position 54,754 of record NZ_JABAEE010000004.1, read on the forward strand.
CCGCAATTCACCGAGGGCCGGGCCTTGGCGGCGCTGTACCTGGCCCGTGACCTGCTGGCCCAGCGTGGAGCGTTCCTGTCATGATATTTCCTCATTCGCTGATGGCCCCGGTGGTCGAGCTGGCGCTCAAGGCCGGCGAGGCGATCCTGCCGTTCTGGCGCGCCAACGTGTTGGTTAATCATAAGGCCGACGAGTCGCCGGTGACCGCTGCCGACATGGCGGCTCATGATGTGATCGTGGCCGGGCTGGCGGCGCTGGCCCCGGACATTCCAATCCTTTCCGAAGAAGACGCGGATATCGCCCAAAGCGTGCGGGCCGGCTGGCAACGCTGGTGGTTGGTGGACCCGCTGGATGGCACCAAGGAATTCATTTCCGGTAGCGAGGAATTCACCGTCAACATTGCCTTGGTGGAACAGGGCCGCGTGGTGTTCGGCGTGGTGTCGATGCCCACCAGTGGTCGCTTCTACGTGGGTGGCGCCGGGCTGGGTGCCGGGCGTGGTGACAAGGGGGGCGTACCTTTGCCTATCGCGGTCCGTGACGCAGTGGCGCCAGGCGAGGCGTTCACCGTGGTCGCCAGTCGCCGGCACACCAGCCCGGAGCAGGAGCGCCTACTCAACGGTTTGAGCGCGAGCCTGGGTGAGCTGCAACTGACCAGTATTGGCAGCTCGTTGAAGTTTTGCCTGGTGGCCGAAGGCGCGGCGGACTGTTATCCACGGTTGGCGCCAACCTCCCAGTGGGACACCGCCGCCGCCCAGGGAGTATTGGAAGGTGCGGGAGGCGCGGTGCTGGACTTGAGCGGCGAGCCGTTCTGTTATCCACCGCGTGAGTCGCTGTTGAATGCGTCGTTCCTGGCGTTGCCGGCGAAAGCGGCGTGGCGTGGGAAGCTGTTGGAGCTGGCTCGCTCCTGAGCCCTACCTGATTCTTGTGGCGAAAGCTTTTTGTCTGGCAAGAGTGCTTTTTGCCACAGGGGCTACCCACCCTACAATCCAGGCCATGTGCTGTTTCAGCGGTGCAACACGTATTGCCCCTCGAACTGCACCGCCACGTCTTCGCTCCCACTGTTCATCACCTGGGTCTGCAAGGCCAGCCGCGCCCGTCCGTAACGCCGGTAGGTGGCCAGGAAGCGTTTCCAGAGTTTTTCCTCAGGCGCTTGGCAGACGACGGCCGCATCGCGGGTCACCGGCAGCGGATAACTGATCTGCCCTTCCTGAATCACGATATGCCCGTCTTCAATGCCTTCCTCGCGCAGGGCCAGGTGCAGCCAGCCCCAGCCACCGAGTACGGCGCCGCAATACAGGCTGCCGCCGAACATGGTGCTCTTGTGGTTGACGTTGGCCGCCAACGGCAAGGACAGGCGCAGTTGCCGGGCCTGCCAATCGAGCACCTTGAGGCCCATGTCCCGGGTCAAGGGGATGTCGTGGTGCAGGATCGATTCCAGGTAACGGCTGTCGCGGTTCATTGCGGGGCCTCTTGCTTGACAGGGTAATGACGATAATTCAATCGGATTCATCGGCCGACCCCTGGCTGCTGTCGCCGAAGGTCAGGCCATGCTTGCGCAACTTGTCGTGCAGGGTCTTGCGGGGAATGCCCAAGGCCTCGGCCAGGCTGCGCACTGAGCTGTGGGGGCGGGCCAGTTCGGCGGCGATCAGGGTTTTCTCGAAGTTTTCCACCTGCTCGCTCAAGCCGCCGCTGACCAGTTCCACCGGTGCCCCAGGGTTGCCGTCGGGCGCGCTGTTGTCCAGGGCCAGCTCCAGGCCCAGGGCAAAGCGTTCTGCGGCGTTCTGCAGTTCTCGCACATTGCCCGGCCAGCTGTGGCGCAGCAGCAACGCCCGGTGCGCCGGCTGTAATTCGTGGGGCGGCAGGCCATGTCGGGCACTGGCTTCGTTGGCGAAATGCTGGAACAGCATCAGCGCATCCTCGCCCCGTTCGCGCAACGGCGGTATGCGCAGCGGCGCGACGTTGAGGCGGTAATACAGGTCGGCGCGAAAACGCCCCTGGTCGGCGGCCTGGCGCAGGTCTTCCTTGGTCGCGGCGATGACACGGATATCCAGAGGGATCTGTTGATTGCCGCCCAGCCGCTCCACCATGCGCTCTTGCAGCAGACGCAGCAGCTTGACCTGGACATCCAGGCTCATGCTCTCGATCTCATCCAGGAACAGCGTGCCGCCGTTGGCGAACTCGAACTTGCCGATGCGGCGTTTCTGCGCACCGGTAAAAGCACCGGGTTCGTGGCCGAACAGTTCGCTCTCCACCACCGACTCGGCCAGGGCACCGGCGTTGATCGCCACGAAGGGGCCATTGCGCCGGCCGGAGAGGTCGTGCAAGGCACGGGCGACCACTTCCTTGCCGGCGCCGGTTTCACCGAGGATCAGCACGTCGGCACGTGTGGCGGCTAGGGCACCGATCTGCTCGCGCAGGCGCAGCATCGGGGTCGATTGGCCGACCAGGCGGGCGCTGAGTTCATGACGATCGCTCAGGGCCAGGCGCAGGCTGCGGTTGTCCAGCACCAGGCGGCGCAAGGCCAGGGCGCGGCGTACGCTGTCGAGCAGGTGATCGCTGGCGAACGGTTTTTCCAGGAAGTCGTAGGCTCCGGCGCGCATCGCCTGCACCGCCAGCGGCACATCACCGTGGCCGGTAATCAGCAGCACCGGCAGTTCCGGGTCTTGCGCGTGGAGTTCGCCCAGCAGTTCGAGGCCGTCCATGCCCGGCATGCGAATATCACTGACCACCACCCCCGGCCAGTCACGGGGCAGCTGCCCGGCCACGCCCTTGGCTTCGGCCAGGGGCAGGATTTTCAGGCCGGCCAGGTCGAGGGTCTGGCTCAAGGCCTGACGCAGATGGGGATCGTCATCGATCAGCACCACCTCAATCCGGTTATCGATGGTCATACACTTCGGTCCTCGGACGGTTGCAGGCTCACCCCGGGCGCACCGGCCCGCAGCTTCAGGGTAATCAGGGCGCCGCCTTCCTTGTGGTTGGCGAACGACAGTTCGCCCCCGAAGGCGCGCATCAGGGTGTCGCAGATCGCCAGCCCCAGGCCAAGGCCCTGGGTGCGCGTCTTGGTGGTGTAGAAAGGCTCGCCGGCGCGGCCCAAGGCTTCCATGCAAAACCCTGGACCATTATCACGGATGTACAGGTTGACGCCGGTGTCGGTGGCCTGGGCACTGATCCAGAGTTTACGCGGCGGGCCCTTCTCGGTGAGCGCATCGAGGGCGTTGGCCAGCAGGTTGCCGAGTACCTGGCGCAGGCGGGTTTCGCCGGCCTCGACCCACAGCGTGGCGGCCGGCAAGTCGCGGATCAGCTCTACTTCCATGCTGCGCCGACGTTTGGCGAGCAGCGCCAGGGCATCGTCCAGCGCCGGCTGCAGGGCGACGCTTTCCGGGGCAGGACGGTCGCGACGGGCGAACGCGCGCAGGTGGGCGATGATCGCTGCCATGCGCCCGGTCAGTTCGCTGATCAGCTTGAGGTTGCCGCGGGCGTCTTCGGTGCGGTGGTGGTCAAGCAGGATCTCGGCGTTTTCCGCGTAGCTGCGAATCGCCGCCAGTGGCTGGTTGAGCTCGTGGCTGATGCTCGCCGACATGGTGCCCAGGGCCGACAGCTTGCCGGCCTGCACCAGGTCATCCTGGGCGCGGACCAATTCCTGCTGGGCCTGCTCGCGCTCCAGCACTTCTTGTCTCAGTCGCCGGTTCAGCCCTTCCAGGTCGCTGGTCCGTTCGGCCACCCGGCCTTCCAGCTCCTGGCGGGCCTTGGCTTCGAAGGCGATCCGATGCAGATAGTGGCGCCGGCGTTGCATCATCAACCCGAGCAACAGCATCAAGACCAGCAAGGCCGCGCCACCGGTGGCAACCACGGTACGCACGGGACGGTCGATCAGCGTGCGCGGGGCGAGGATGCTCACGCTCCAGCCGGTTTCTTCGATGGATTGGGTCTGGGGCAGCCAGGCGTTGGCATCCAGGTTCAGTGGCTTGGGATCGCGGGTTGGATAAGGTTGTACCGCGCTGATGGCCTTGCGCTCGTCGTCACTGAGGGGCCGGGTCGCGCGAAAGCGCCATTCCTGGCGCGACGTGAGAATGACCACGCCGTTGTGGTCGGTCACCAGCAATTGTTCCGGGGTCTTGCCCCATAGGCTTTCGGTGTGGTCGAGGTCGACCTTGACCACCAGCACGCCGATGACTTTTTCGCGATCGTGCACGGCGGCCGCGAAGAAATAACCGCGCTTGGCCGACGTCGTGCCCAAACCGAAGAAACGCCCCAGGCGCCCGGCCATGGCTTCGATGAAGTACGGCCGGAAGGCGAAATTACGCCCAACGAAACTGTCATGTTTGTCCCAGTTCGACGCGGCCAGCGTCTTGCCGGAAGGGTCCATCAGGTACATGACTTCGGCGCCTGTCTGGGCGCTGATGTTTTTCAGCAGCCGGTTGGCGTTGCCTTGGGTGACGCCGTCGTCCGGGGCCGACAAGGCGGCGCGCAAGGCCGGCAGCTCGCCGAGGATCTGTGGCAACACTTCATAGCGGTGCAGCGTGCCCAGCAGGTTGGCGACGTAAAGGTCCAGGGTCTGGCGGTTCTGGCCGGCCAGTTCACTGCGGTAATAACGCTCGGCCAGGTGCTCCAACGGCCACAGCAACGGCGCCAGGCACAGCGCGAGCAAGGCCAGGCTGCGCCAACGGGGTCTGCGAGGAAGGGTGGAATTCATGAACATGGGGCGCCTGTGGTGACAGGCGTATTATGCCTAGTTGTCTCGCAAATACTATTTGTAAGGCCTTACCAGGCTTGTCCGGCCAGGCACCGCTGCAACGCGCTTCGCCAGTCGGGCTGGCTCACAGCCCATTCCTTGGACAGGCGGCTGCTATCCAGGCGCGAGTTCAACGGTCGAGGGGCCGGCGTCGGATAGTCGCTGGACGCAATGGGCTCCAGTCGCGCGCACGGCTTGTGTCGCTCGAGCAGGTTTTCGCCGATGGCCTGGGCGAAACCGAACCAGGACGTCTCCCCCCGGGCCGTCAGGTGATAGGTGCCCCAGGCTCCGGCTTGACCGGCCTGCCAGCGTTCGATCAGTTGGGCGGTGCTGTCGGCAATGGTGCCCGCCCAGGTTGGTGCGCCAATCTGATCGGCCACCACCCGCAGCTGCGGTTTTTCCTGCAACAGGCGCTGCATGGTCAACAGGAAATTGCGGCCCTCGGTGGAATACACCCAGCTGGTGCGCAGGATCAGGTGCTGTCCACCTGCCTGGTGGATGGCATCTTCACCGGCCAGTTTGCTGCGTCCATAGACGCTTAGCGGATTGGGTGTGTCGTCCTCGGTGTAGGGGGCGGGCTTGAGGCCATCGAAGACGTAGTCGGTGGAGTAGTGAATCAACGGTATGCCCAGTTCGACCGCTGCCTGGGCCAGGATGCCCGGCGCCGTGGCATTGATGGCGAACGCCCGTTCCGGCTCGCTCTCGGCCTGGTCGACGGCCGTGTGGGCGGCGGCATTGATGATCAGGTCGGGCTTCAAGGCCTTGATGGGGGCGCGCAGGGAATCCGCCTGCGCCAGGTCGAGCTGGTCGCTGCCGCGTACGAGCAACTCGCCCATGCCGCTCAGGCGCGATTGGAGTGCTCGGGAAACTTGGCCATTGCGGCCGATGACCAGGATGCGCAAGGGAATACTCATGGGAACAGGTCTGCCTCGTGCAAGGCCTTGCCGTTCTGGTCCTTGGCCGAGAGGATCGGCGCGTCGTCCAGCGCCCAATCGATGGCCAGTTGCGGATCGTCCCAGCGAATGCAGCGTTCAGCTGAGGGCGCGTAGTAATCGGTGGTTTTGTAGAGGAAGTCCGCCGATTCGCTCAACACGACGAAACCGTGGGCAAACCCTGGCGGCACCCACAGCTGCCGATGGTTTTGCGCCGACAGGCGAACGCCCGCCCATTGGCCGAAGGTCGGCGAGCTGCGGCGAATGTCCACCGCGATATCCAGCACCTCTCCGGCTGTGACGCGCACGAGTTTCCCCTGGGCCTGTTCGATCTGGTAGTGCAGGCCACGCAGCACGCCCCGGGTGGAGCGGGAATGGTTGTCCTGGACGAACGGCAGGGTGCTGCCGGTCGCCTCGGCAAATACCCGGGAATTGAAGCTATCGTAGAAAATCCCCCGATCATCACCGAAGACTTTCGGTTCGATGATCAAGACGTCCGGCAAACGGGTGGCGATGACGTTCAACGTGTTTCTCCGACGATCTTGAACAGGTACTGGCCGTAGCCGGTCTTGCCAAAATACTGGGCGCGCTCAAGGATGTGCTCGCGGCTGACCCAACCTTGCTGGTAGGCAATTTCTTCCAGGCATGCCACTTTGAGGCCTTGGCGATGTTCGATGGTCTGTACGTATTGCGAGGCTTCCAGCAGGCTGTCGTGGGTGCCGGTGTCCAACCAGGCGAAACCACGGCCGAAGCGCTCGACGTGCAGGTCGCCGCGTTGCAGGTACGCATTGTTGACGTCGGTGATTTCCAGTTCGCCGCGTTTGGATGGCTTGATGGCCTTGGCGATCTCGATCACATCATTGTCGTAGAAATACAGGCCGGTCACCGCGTAGCTGGATTTAGGTGCGGTGGGTTTTTCTTCGATGGACATCGCCCGCCCTTCCGAATCGAAGTCGATCACGCCAAATCGCTCAGGGTCCTTGCCCCAGTACCCGAGCCCCGTGGCGCCACTCGGTCGGTTGATGGCGGTCCGAAGTTGCTCGCCAAAATACTGGCCGTGGAAAATGTTGTCGCCCAGGATCAGGCACACCGAATCGCTGCCAATGAACTGCTCGCCGATCAGGAACGCCTGGGCCAGGCCATCGGGTGACGGCTGCTCGGCATAGTTGAAATTCACACCAAACTGCTGACCGTCGCCCAACAGGTTGCGGTATTGCGGCAGATCCTGAGGGGTGGAAATAATCAGGATGTCCTTGATGCCTGCGAGCATCAGCACCGAGATCGGGTAATAGATCATCGGTTTGTCATAAATCGGCAATAGCTGCTTGGAAACCCCGAGGGTAATCGGGTGCAGGCGGGTGCCGGAACCGCCGGCCAGGACAATTCCTTTCATCATGCGATTGCATCCTTGTTGTCGAGCGAGCCCAGGCGCTCGCCCTGATAGCTACCGTCCTGGACCCGTTGGCACCACAGCAGGTTTTCCAGATACCACTGCACCGTCTTGCGCAGCCCGGTCTCGAAGGTTTCTTGAGGCGTCCAGCCCAGTTCCCGTTCGATCTTGCTGGCATCGATGGCGTAACGCAGGTCATGGCCGGGGCGGTCCTGGACGAAGCTGATCAGGGCGGCATAGTGCTCGACGCCTTCGGGTTTGCGTGGCGCCAGTGCTTCGAGCAGCGCGCAGATGCTGCGCACCACGTCGATGTTTTTCTGCTCGTTGTGCCCGCCGATGTTGTACGTCTCGCCGATCGCGCCTTGGGTGACGACATTGAGCAGCGCCCGGGCATGGTCTTCGACGAACAGCCAGTCGCGCACTTGCTGGCCGTTGCCGTAGACCGGCAGCGGTTTACCAGCCAGCGCGTTGAGAATCACCAGGGGAATCAGTTTCTCGGGGAAGTGGAACGGCCCGTAGTTGTTCGAGCAGTTGGTCAACAGCACGGGCAAGCCGTAGGTGCGTTGCCAGGCGCGGACCAGATGATCGGACGCCGCCTTGCTCGCTGAATACGGGGAGCTTGGGGCATAGGCAGTGGTTTCGGTGAACAGGTCATCCACGCCGTGCAAGTCGCCATACACTTCATCGGTGGAGATGTGGTGGAAGCGAAACGCGCGCTTCTGCGGTTCGGCCAAAGCCTGCCAATACGCGCGGGTGGCTTCCAGCAGGCTGTAGGTGCCCACGATGTTGGTCTGGATGAAGTCCGCCGGGCCATCGATGGAACGGTCTACATGGGACTCGGCCGCCAGGTGCATGATGGCGTCAGGTTGGAATCGCGCCAGCACCGCACTGACAGCGGCTTGATCGACAATGTCGGCGTGGACGAATTCGTAGCGGCTGTCGTGATCGATGCTGCTCAGGGACTCGAGATTGCCTGCGTAGGTCAGCTTGTCGAGGTTCAGGACCTGATGCTCGGTATCGAGAATCAGATGCCGTATGAGCGCCGAGCCGATGAAGCCAGCACCGCCAGTGATGAGAATGCGCATCCGGGTAAGCCTTTTTCCGTGGTACGACAAAGCATAGGAGCATAGCTTGTCGGCATGGCGGGAGCGGTGCAAGCGAATATCCCATGGACACACCCTCCTATTCAGCTTCCCAGGAGAGCTGTGCATATTTTTGAACAGGGGGGTTGCTTATCCCCCGACTCGGTGGCGAGATAGGCATCCGAACAAACCACCTCAGGGGTCCTTGTATGCCACTCGCTACGTTGGTTCACCGCGCCAGTTTGCCAAGCCCACAGATCAGCGCCGAGCAAGCGCTGGTGCTGTTGCGCTCGAATTACGGACTCAGCGGCGACCTGCGACCCCTTGGCAGCAACCAGGACCTCAACTACCGCGTCGACAGCGAGCGCGGGCGCTTTGTGTTGAAAATTTGCCACGGCGACTACGCTGTCCAGGAAATCCAGGCCCAACATGCCGCCCTCAAGCACTTGGCCGGACACGACGCTGTGAAAGTGCCACGGGTCATTGCGGCGATCAACGGCCAGGACCTGCTGACCTTGGACGTCGACGGCCAAGCGATTCACATGCGTCTGCTGGAATACATCGACGGACAGTCCCTCACGCAGCTCAAGCACCTGACACCCGAGCTTGTCACTGGCCTGGGCCGCCTGTGCGCGGAAATGGACCTGGCCCTGGCGACATTCGACCACCCGGGCCTGGAGCGCACCCTGCAATGGGACGCGCGCCACGCCCCGGCCCTGGTCGATTACCTACTGCCTGTCATCGAGGATGAAACACGACGCCATCGGGTCGCCGAGGTCGCGCAACAGGCCGAGCGGCGCTTGCAGCCGCTCAAGGCCAGCCTGCCGGTGCAGGCGATCCACATGGACATCACTGATGACAACGTGGTCTGGCAGCGCGATGCCCAGCGCCAATGGCAATTGCAGGGCGTTATCGATTTCGGCGACCTGGTCCGTACCTGGCGCATCACTGACTTGTCGGTGACGTGCGCAGCCCTGCTGCATCACGCCGACGGCGATCCGTTCTTTATCTTGCCGGCGATCAAGGCCTACCACGCGATCAACCCCTTGCAGCACCAGGAACTGTTGGCGCTGTGGCCGCTGATCGTGGCGCGCGCCGCAGTGCTGGTGCTCAGCGGTGAGCAGCAGGTTTCCATCGACCCGGACAACCACTACAGCCGCGACAACCTGGCCCATGAGTGGGAGATTTTCCGCGGCGCCCATTCGGTGCCCTTCGAACTGATGGAAGAGGCGATTCTCACCGCCGTCGGTCAAAACCTGCCGGCCATTGCCAGGGAGGGCTTTGTGCCGCTCTTGCCGACCCTGGTAGGGCGCGAGTTCGCCCTGATCGACCTGGGGGTGCTGAGCCCGCATTTCGAAGCCGGCAATTGGGAGCAGCCGGGAATCGACCAGCGCCTGCTGGATGAAGCCGCGGGTGTTCACGGCTTGGCGGCCAGCCGCTATGGGCAGTACCGCTTGTCTCGCACTCGGCCGGACAGCGCCGTCGAACCCGACACTTATCCCTTGCACGTGGCGTTGAGTGTGCCTCGGGGAACGCCGCTCGAATCTCCGTTCGCCGGGGTTGTGCACACGTCTGCCGACGGCATGTTGCAACTGGACAGTGCACAGTTGAGCGTGCGCTTGTGGGGCGTGACGTCGCCGCTGCATTCCGGCGCGGCGCTGGTCAAGGGGCAGGTGCTGGGCGAAGTGACGGGGCCGTTGTGTGTCCAGTTGTGCCGGGGCGCCCACGTGAATCCGCCACTGTTCTGCACGCCCTCCAGGGCCCTGGCCTGGCGGGCGCTTTGCCCTTCGCCGGCGGTGCTGCTGGGGCTGGCGTGCGATGCCGAGCCGGAGACCGATCCCGAGGCGCTGCTGGCTCGTCGCGATGCGAGCTTTGCCCGTTCGCAGAAACACTATTACGTCGATCCGCCGCGCATCGAGCGTGGCTGGCGCAACCACCTGATCGACATGCAGGGGCGCTCGTACCTGGACATGCTCAATAATGTCGCGGTGTTGGGCCACGGCCATCCGCGCATGGCGGCGGTGGCTGCCCGGCAATGGTCGCTGCTCAATACCAACTCGCGTTTCCACTATGCGGCGATCGCCGAGTTTTCCGAGCGCCTGCTGGCGCTGTCGCCCTCCAACATGGACCGAGTGTTCCTGGTCAACAGCGGCACCGAGGCCAACGACCTGGCGATCCGCCTGGCCTGGGCCTACAGCGGCGGACGGGACATGCTCAGCGTGCTGGAGGCTTACCACGGCTGGTCGGTGGCCGCCGATGCGGTATCCACCTCCATCGCCGACAACCCCCAGGCCCTGAGCAGTCGCCCGGACTGGGTGCACCCGGTGACCGCGCCGAACACCTATCGCGGCGAATTCCGCGGCCCCGACAGTGCGCCGGACTACGTGCGCAGCGTCGAACACAACTTGGCGAAAATTGCCGAGGGCAAACGTCAACTGGCCGGTTTCATCTGCGAGCCGGTGTATGGCAACGCCGGTGGGATCGCACTGCCGCCCGGTTACCTGAAGCAGGTCTACGCGATGGTGCGCGAGCGCGGTGGGGTCTGCATCGCCGACGAGGTACAGGTCGGTTACGGGCGCATGGGCGAGTTCTTCTGGGGTTTCGAAGAGCAAGGCGTGGTGCCGGATATCATCACCATGGCCAAGGGCATGGGCAACGGCCAGCCGCTGGGCGCGGTCATCACTCGCCGGGAAATCGCCGAGGCGCTGGAGGCCGAGGGGTATTTCTTCTCGTCGGCCGGCGGCAGCCCGGTCAGTTGCCAGATCGGCATGGCGGTGCTGGATGTCATGGAGGAGGACAATCTCTGGGAAAACGCCCGGGTGGTTGGCGGGCATTTCAAAGCTCGACTGGAGGCCTTGATCGATCAGTATCCATTGGTCGGCGCAGTGCACGGCTCGGGGTTCTACCTGGGCGTCGAGCTGATCCGCGACCGCGACACTCTGGAGCCGGCCACCGAGGAAACCACGGCGCTGTGCAATCGCCTGCGGGAGCTGGGCATCTTCATGCAACCGACGGGTGATTACCTGAACATCCTCAAGATCAAACCGCCGATGGTGACTACGCGCCAGAGTGTGGATTTCTTTGTCGATATGCTGATGAAGGTATTGGACGAGGGGCTGTAATCGATCTGGAATGCCGAGCTGTGAAGCTGTATTCCCCTGTGGGAGCGAGCCTGCTCGCGATAGCGATGGATCAGTCAAACTAATATTTGGCTTGGACTCCGCCATCGCGAGCAGGCTCGCTCCCACAGGTTTTTCGTAAATCGATTTTTGTCGGTATTTTTCGATGAACTATCGTGTTTATTGGTTTTTGTTACTTTATTAGTCGATATTTATCGTCTATAAAGTGACCACTGCCTATCGCCCAGGAGATGACCCATGACAACGTTGCACAGCACTCCGCGCGCGGATGGTTTCCACATGCCTGCCGAATGGGCGACCCAGACCCAGGTCTGGATGATCTGGCCCGAGCGCCCGGACAACTGGCGCCTGGGCGGCAAGCCCGCACAGGCTGCCCACGTGGCGGTCGCCAAGGCCATCGCCCGTTTTGAACCGGTGACCGTGGCGGTGTCCGCGGGCCAATACGAAAATGCCCGGGCGCGCCTCGACGTGCCGAATATCCGCCTGGTGGAAATGTCCAGCGACGACGCCTGGGTCCGCGATACCGGCCCGACGTTCGTGATCAACGACAGCGGTGAAGTGCGCGGTATCGACTGGGACTTCAATGCCTGGGGCGGCTTTGACGGCGGCCTGTACGCGCCGTGGAACCGTGATTCGCAAGTGGCCGGCAAGATCCTCGAGCTCGAGCGCAGCCCGCGTTATCGCACCGAAGGTTTCGTGCTCGAGGGTGGGTCGATCCATGTGGACGGCGAAGGCACCGTGATCACCACCGAGGAGTGCCTGCTCAACCGCAATCGCAACCCGCACATGAGCCGTGAGGAGATCGAGGCGGTGCTCAGTGCGCAATTGGCCGTGGACAAGATCATCTGGCTGCCGGACGGTCTGTTCAATGACGAAACCGACGGTCATGTGGATAACTTCTGCTGCTACGTACGGCCTGGCGAAGTCCTGCTTGCCTGGACCGACGACCCGCAAAACCCGAACTACACCCGCTGCCACGCGGCGTTGGACGTGCTGCAAAACAGCACGGATGCCAAGGGGCGCTCGTTCACAGTGCATAAAATGCCGATCCCGGGGCCGTTGTATGCCACCGAAGAGGAATGTGCGGGCGTGGATGCGGTGGAAGGTTCCCAGGAACGAAACCCAACCGTGCGACTGGCCGGTTCCTATGTGAACTTCCTGATCGTCAACGGCGGCATCATCGCGCCGAGTTTTGACGACCCGCTGGATGCACCGGCCAGGGACATCCTGCAGAACCTGTTCCCGCAGCACGAAGTGGTCATGGTGCCAGGACGCGAACTGTTACTGGGCGGCGGGAATATCCATTGCCTTACCCAACAGCAACCTGCGCCGTACGTAAAATGAGTGGCGATGTAACAGCCTGGTGATATCGCTTGCGTCGTCTCTAAGTCGGCGATTTTGGATCCATCCCGGCAAGCCCGCGGCCCGATTGGGTCGCGGGTTTTTTTGTGTCCGTTCGCCGCTGGGCAGGGATACATTGGCATAGCTCTTGTATTGGATCAGCGGCAGTTCCGGGGAAGGGAGCTGGGTTGTTTTGTCATAAACCTTGGATAAATTAGCCGCTCATCAACCAGGAGAGGGCGCTGGAATGAATATGACAAGCGAGCGCACATGCCATCCCTTGGCCGTTAATGGTGAGTCGCTTCAAGCGTTGGCGCAGTGGTTGAAGTCCAACGGAACGCGTCAGATCAGAGAACCTGATCCGCGCCGGATGATCGTTGAGCGCTACCCCGCTGGCCTGTTCAGCGAGGCTGAGCTGGAAGCGCTGTGGGATGTGATGCAAGGATAGAATTCGACGGATTGATAAAAAGCGCTGGCCGGGATGGCAGCGCTTTTTTTGTGTCTACCCGCTTTCGAATCCCCTTGAATCTCTGTGGGAGCGAGCTTGCTCGCGATAGCGGTGGGTCAAATAACACAAATGTTGACTGAAACGCTGCCATCGTGAGCAAGCTCGCTCCCACAGGGGGCCGGTGTTTAATTCAAGTGGGCATTCGCCCGATCCACGAAACACACTGAAAGCCGTTCCGGCGTTTTTCCGCAGCGCTCGCGAGGCTACCCTGCTGCCATCGAATCCCCATGGCTAGCGGAGTTTTCCATGACCACTCTCCATTACCTCTACGACCCGCTGTGCGGTTGGTGCTACGGCGCCAAACCGCTGGTGCAGGCGGCGCAGGCTGTATTGCCAGTGATCGCCCATGGCGGCGGCATGATGACCGGTACCAATCGCCAGCAGGTCTCGCCACAACTGCGCAATTATGTGATGCCCCACGACCGGCGCATCGCCGAATACTCCGGGCAGCCCTTTGGCGAGGCCTATTTCGACGGTTTGCTGCGCGACCACAGCGCGGTGTTCGATTCGGCGCCGCCGACCGCCGCCGTCCTTGCGGCCGAACAGCTCGGCGGCCATGGCCTGGAACTGCTAGGACGGCTGCAAACCGCACACTACGTCGAAGGGCGGCGCATTGCGGACGAAACCGTCCTGCTGGCGCTCGCTCAATCCATCGGCCTGCCGGCCCAGGCGTTCCTGGCGGCGTTCCGCGTGGCTGATGTGCAAGGGCATATCAAGGCCAGTCGCGCCTTGCTCGCCCAGGTTGGCGGCCAGGGCTTTCCGACCTTGGCTCTGGAGCAGGACGGCCAGTTCACGCTGATCGACATCGGTCCCTGGCTGGGCAAGCCCGAGGCATTCGCCCAATGGTTGAAGCAAGCACTGCCGGAGCAGGCCTCTGCGCCATCAGCCACTTGCGGTCTGGATGGTTGTTCGTTTTGATTGTTCTTAGACATTTTTTGCCTAATTAAAGACGATTCACGAAATTGACACGCTCTTGAGGGCACGACTAGGATTCGCCCTACGCCTGTGGCTGACAGCCATGACTCTTAAATAATAAAAAGGCCCGACACGATCAGACGTGGGCGGGCCTTTTCATTATTTCCAGGAGCAAGAGTCCGAAAAAGAGCGCAAAGCGCCATTTCGGCTGCTCGCCGCGGTGCGTATCAACCCGTACAAGGAAAATAATCATGTTGAACAAGCGCATCAGTTTGATCGCATTGGGGATCTTGAGCACGACACACGCCATGGCCAATGACCAGGCGGAGTCAAAGGGGTTCGTTGAAGACAGCAGCTTGAAAGTGCTGTTGCGCAACGCTTATATCAACCGCGACTACAAGGACGGCAGAGAGGACAAGGCCGAATGGGGCCAGGCGGCCATCGGTACGTTCTCGTCCGGTTTCACCCAAGGCACGGTGGGCGTGGGTGTCGATGCCTTTGGCCTGTACGCGTTGCGTCTGGATGGCGGCAAGGGGCGTAGCGGTGCGCAAGGCATCGATTTCTTCAAGCAAGGCGACAGCGGCAGCGCGGCCGATGACTTGTCCAAGTTCGGTGCGGCGGTCAAGTTCCGCGTTTCCAATACCGTACTGGCCTACGGTGACCAGATGCCGGCCCTGCCAGTGCTGAGCTATGACAATTCGCGCCTGCTGCCGGAAAGCTACACCGGCACGCTGATCACCTCCAAGGAGATCAAGGGGCTGGAACTGAACGCCGGTCGTTTCACCGCCGAATCGCGCAAGAGCGCCGAAGGCCATGACAGCGGTGGCCTGAAGTCGATCAACGTGTTGGGCGGCAGCTATCAGTTCACCGAGCAGTTCAAGGCATCGCTCTACGCCTCGGATGTCGAAGACGTATTGAAGAAGCAATACGTAAACGCCAACTACGTGTTCCCACTGGCCAAGGATCAATCCCTGACCCTGGACTTCAACGGTTATCGCACCAAGCTGGACGACAGCTACGTTCGTGAAAACAACGTCACCGGCGACGACAACAAGATCTGGAGCCTGGCCGCTACTTTCGCCACTGGCCCGCACAGCTTCACGCTCGCCCACCAGCGCAGCACCGGCGACAGTAACCTGGGCTACGCCTACGGCGGCTATCAGCGCGAGCAGAACCGTGTGGGTGATGGCGGCAACACGATCTACCTGGCCAACTCCTACTGGTCCGACTTCAACGCTGAAGATGAGCGCAGCTGGCAGTTGGGCTACGGCCTGGACTTCAGCACCTTCGGCGTACCGGGCCTGACCTATAACGTCGCTTATGTACGTGGCGATAACATCACCACGTCCACCAGCGAAGGCGGGACCGAGCGCGAGATCTTCAATCAGTTCAAGTACGTGGTCCAGAACGGCCCGGCCAAAGACTTGAGTGTCAGGTTGCGCAGCTCTGTGTTGCGGGTGTCGCAGAAATCCAGCGAGTACAACGTCAGCGGCAATGAGCTGCGGGTGTTCGTGGATTATCCGATCAGCGTCTTCTGAGGCCTGATCAGGTTGTAAGTCGATAGCCGTGGCGAGGGAGCAAGCTCCCTCGCCACAGTTGATTCATGCCTGCCTGAAGTGAACAGCATGGCGACGCCAAGCTCGGGTTCTTTTGGCTTTTAGCCCAAGAAAAGCCGCTGGAATCGCCTGTTTCCCCGAGAAAAAGTCGTCTTTATGTAACGTTGCCCGCCGTTTCAAGCGCCGCTTGAAATGCCTCAAATACTTTCTCATGGACGTAAATCCTGCACCTACTAGATTAGGCCGCTCAACGCAGTGGAGACCTATGAAAAATGATCGTTCTGAACAGGGAAGTGGGCGAAGCGCTGAGACGTGACAAATACGTCAACGTTCGCGGTGGGGACTTCAACCTCTACGGTCATTTCGGCGACTTTGTCCGGCTGACCAAAAGCTGGGAAAACATGGAGCCCGACAGTTACTACGGCCAAGCCGAGTCAGGCATGCGTTTTCGCCGCTACAGCGACTTCGAATACAACCCAACGACCCGCGAGCTCACGCAGCTCGAACACCGGGCCTACGTTCAGTCCAAGGCCAACAACAGCTATGTCGGCGGACTGGAGCGGCACTTCGAGGACTTCTCCAACGAAGTGATCAACTCGCCGGTGATGCGCAGCCTGATCGACACGGACTTCGAGGTGTACAAGAACGTCCTGCCGCAGGAACTGCACGATGAAATCTGGCAGTGCCAGATCCATCAGATCCGCATCGAAATCAAGCCGGGCAAACAGCTGGAAATCACTCCTGAAGGGATTCACTGCGACGGTTATCCGTTCAGCGGCGTGCACTTCTGGGGCCGTCAGAATGTGGCGGGGGCGGAAAGCCGCTTGTACACCGCCCAGGAAGAACAGCTGGCGGCGACGACCTACGAGGACATTCTCGACACCACGTTTTTCCTGGATCGCGACATGCGCCATTACGTAACCCCGGCGCGCAACACCCATAGCCATGACATGGCGTACCGGCAGATCCTCGCCATTTCGTTCTCGCGGCCCGGGACCGCTTTCGACATTGTTCGCTGAACGGCTCGAACCCATGGACGACCTGACGCAGCAAGTCCTGTTGCGTCGGGCCATGGTCCGGGACGCCGAGCGGCTGGAGCGGTTCTTTCGCGGTTTCGACGAAGTGTCGTTCTGCGAATGGCAGGACGCCCGGTTCTTGCGTGGTGTGTTGTTGCAGGACACCACCACCGCGTACCTGGCCATTGATGCGAGCGGTGAAGTGGTGGGCGCGGTGATCGGCGGTATGCTCGGCACCCGCGGCACGATCAATCACCTGGCGGTCAGCCCGCAGCATCGCACCAAAGGCCTGGGCCAGCGCCTGGTCGAAGCGGCATCGGCAGACATGAAGCGGGTGGGCGTGCTGCGCATGTTCCTTTTCGTCGACGATGCTAATCTGGCCGGCAAGCGTTTCTGGGCCGCCCAGGGGTTCTGTGAGCCTCGGGGTGAAATCACCTTCGAGAGGGATTTATGAACAAGACTTCCAGCCAGCCGCTGGCGGTCGAACCACAAGCCTCGCGTACCTTTGCTGAAGCCAGTCCGGTGGTAGCGGGTTATTTCACGGTTTCGTTTGTGTGCGGTCTGATGGCGGTCAACGCCGGGCTGCCCCTGTGGTTGCCGGTGGCGATGTGCCTGTTCGTCTACGCGGGCGCTTCGCAATTCGCGGCGCTGGCGTTGATTTCCAGCGGTGCCTCGCTGACCACCATCGTGCTCACCACGTTCCTGATCAATGCGCGGCACATGCTGATGTCGGTCTACATGGCCAAGGCCCTGCGCGCGCTGGGGCTCAGTCGTTTCGAACGCTGGTGCTACGCGGCGGGGCTGACGGACGAGTCATTCGCGTTCCACAGCGTCAAGCTCGGCAGCGGGGCGCCGGTGAGCGTGCGCTACCTGGTCGGCTTCAACCTGTTCTGCCATACATCCTGGGTGCTCGGTGGCTTGCTGGGCGCAGTGTGTGCGCAATATGCGGCGCACCTCATCAAATACCAGCTCGACTATGCCCTGACGGCGATGATGCTCTATGTGCTGGTTTCGTTATGCGACACCCGCAACAAACTGATCGCGGCCCTGGCGGCTGTCGTCTGCATGGGCGGGCTGAGCCTGCTGGGCAGCTCGCCGTTCAATGTCTTCATTGCCACGTTCGTTGGCTGCGGGGTAGGCGTATGCCTGACCAAACGTTCCTGATCCTGGTCGTGGTCCTGATGATGGCCGTGACCTTCCTGCCGCGCGCCCTGCCGTTGCAGATCAATACCGACCACTGGCCGCCCTTCGTCGCCCGTGCCCTGGAATACCTGCCCGTGGCAATTGTCGCTGCCATCAGCCTGACCCCGTTGCTGATCAAGGACCAGCAGATACAACTCGATCGCCCTGAATTCTATGCCGCGATTCCGACGCTGTAATGTGCGTATTTCAGCCGTAACCTGTTTCTCAGTGTGGCGCTGGGCACGGCGGCGTACATCGCGCTCGGTTCGTTCCTGTAGCCTCAGGTCCACCACATCGTGCAGCGCCTGCCCAGACAACTCGGGATTGTTCACCGCCAGGCGAACCTCAAGGAAATCCTCGAAGTCCGGGAAAATCGCCAAGCCGTTGCCCAGCGCGGCCTCCCGGGACACCAGGCCCAGGCCGTCGAGCTGCGTGATCAGCGACAACGTCAGCGTTTCACTGCAGGAATAGACCATGCGGTGGCTTGACCCGTATTCGCCCAGGCCAGCGTCGAGAAAACGCAGGAAACTGTGGGAATACGGACATTCTTCTGCCGGACGCACCTGAAACTTGTCACCGAGCAGGCCAAGGGAATCGTCCTCGTCGCCACAATGGGCACCGACCACCCGCACCTGCACATCCGGCATGGTGATGCTGGTAAAGCCACCCTGTTGCTGCCCGATCAGGATCGCCAGGTCAAAATCTTCATTCCTGAGCTTGCTCAGATTCTCCATCGACTCGGCGTAGCTGAACTCCAGCTGATACTGGGGAAACACTGCGATCAATCGGTCGATTATCCGCCGGTTGAACTCCGCCGGCAGGGTGGTATTGAGCGCCACTTTGAGCGTGCGCTGTCGCGGCGTCTTGAGCGCTGCGACTTTTTCTTCCAATTGCCGGGTGGCAATCAGCACCTGATCCATGAAGGGGGTCAGTTCCGAGCCCTGGCTCGTCAACGTCAGGCCTTTGTTCGAGCGGCGGAACAATCGGAAACCAAACTGCTCCTCGACCTTGTGCAATTGCGCCGCCAACGCCTGCACCGTGAGGCACGAATGCTCGGCCGCTGCCGACAACGAGCCGGTCTGCACGATACGCATGAGGTTGCGTAGGGTTCTGCTATCCATGAGGTAATGCCCTCTGCTTAAGTGGGCTCGCTATTGTTGTGCACCTGGGTCAGGCCAGGGGTCATGCTGGCTATCATCATGCACCTTGCCACGCTTGTCGCGATTTTGTGCCGAAAAGCGCCGGGAGGCGATGGTTGGAGCTTATGCGGGATCTGGGGGTTTTGCCCAGTCGTTGCTGGCCGGGATTGGTTTGCCGAGGGGTATATATGTGGACTGCTTGACGTTTTATTGATCTTGAAGTCATGCCGGGATATTCAAATGGAGAATCAATGAAATCCATTTGCGAATAAAAACTTAAAAATAATCCATATCTGTACTATCCTCTAAGCACCACCCCGCTACAAAGGAGCCCAAACCCATGGCGACTTCCTCCATCACCCTCAACGCACAGCAGCAATTGGATTCCCCGGACGCGGGTCGAGTCGCGTTGAAGTTTTTCTTCAACCTCATGGCGCTCTGGGGTTGCAGCGTCGAGCAGCAGCGTACTTTGTTGGGCAAGGTGGGCAACACGACCTTCTACAAGTACAAGCAATTGCCGGAAAACGTGAGGCTGCCTCGCGATACGCTGGAGCGCATTTCCTACCTCATGGGTATTCACAAGGCGCTGAGCATCATCTTCAGCAACAGCCGGGACCGTGCCTATCAGTGGGTCAGCAGCCCCAACACTGCTGCACCGTTCAACGGCCAGTCGGCGCTGTCCTACATGTTGACCGGTCGGGTGGTAGACATCGCTGACGTGCGGCGATACCTCGACGGAGTGCGCGGCTGATGGTGCCACCACTGGCGGACCCGCAATGGAAACGGGCCTATCGGATCGTCAACAGCAGCTTCCCGCCGATTTCGCTGTTTGAAGACGTACTTGACCCCGAAGACCTGCCCACCGCCTACGCCCTGGAAGCGTTGACCAACGATCGGCTGATGGAACAGGCTGGGGTGCTGTCCCGGGTACGCCCCGAGGACCGTATTTCCGGGCCCGGTTCCTCGCCGGTGATGGCGGCGTTTACTCACATCGGCAAGAGCAGCCGCTTCAGCGACGGCACCTTCGGCGTCTATTACGCAGCCAGCAGCCAGGAAGCGGCCATTGCCGAAACCTGCTACCACCAGGCACGATTCCTCGGCGCAACCAACGAGCCCGACCTTGAGTTGACCATGCGCACCTACGTCAACAAGGTCGTCAAACCCTTGCACGACATCCGCCACGATTATCCCCACCTCCACGACCCGGACCCTACCGCCTACGGTCCATCTCAAGTGTTCGCCCGACAACTGCGTGAAACCCTGTCGTGGGGGCTGCTGTACAACAGCGTCCGATTGCCCGGCCACGAATGCGTGGCCGCGTTTCGCCCGCCGGCGGTTTCGATTCCGGTGCAGGGCAAGCATATTCGGTATGTCTGGAGTGCCCAGAAGCGGGAGATTTCGTTTGTGTTTGAGGTGAGCGAGGTGTGAGTTGGAATAGAAAAGCACCCGGCAGAATCAGCAGTGGTCCGTACAGGAATCAATTCGTGGCGAGGGAGCTTGCTCCCGCTGGGCTGCGCAGCAGCCCCCCCGTCTGTGAATCAACTTGCCGCGATCAACGCTTGTTCTTCCAACCATATTTCCTGAACGAACGGATCTGTAATCGCGTAGATCCCATGCCCGCGACGCATGATGATATTTTCGGCCACCAACGCAATCACCACGGGTTGAATTTCCTCAATACGAACGTCTCGACCCACGGCTTTTGAGTATTCAGCTGCCGCGTCAACGGAAAAAATTCCGCGAGCATCCCCCGCTGCCGAGGCGATTTTATTGAAAATGGCTTGAGCCAGACTGCCCAATTGCTCAACCTTCTCAAGTTCGATGTTTGCTGCGGCAGAACGCAGCGTACTGGCGATGACGGGCAAGAACAGGTCCGGATTACCCTCTTGTTGCAAGACTTGCCTGAGGGCCTTGAGCATTTCTTCCGGGCGGTTGCCAAGGGTATTGAACGCTTCCGTTGCGACTTCAAGCGACGGCAGTTTGTGCCGGTTGACAGTCATTGCCAGGCTGTTCAGCAGGTACTCGACATAGTCGCCTTTCAGGACGGGATACGCCGTGGAAGTTGCGCCAGAAAAAGCCTGGTTACGTTTTGCTGTGAGTTCGCTGACCTGTGCTCGGTGAGAGCCGGTGCCGATGAACAGAAAGTAGCCTGGGGTATTGGGTCGGGGGTTGATGGCGTCGCGAGCGGCTTTCAGCGCGAGCAACATCTGGTTGCCGTCTTCAGAGGCAATGGCGTGTTGTACTTCGTCGACGATAAGCACTAGGTCGGTCTTGGCTTGATCGACAACTTCGGTGAACGCTTGCGCGAGCGTCGTGCCTCCAACATCACCGACGCTTTCAAGTTTGAAGCCGAACTTGAATCCTGCCGCACCCATATCGACGACGCCGACCCGCTTGAGTTTTTCAAACAGCCCAGAGGTGGGTGTCTGTAATTCCTGTAGCGTTTTACGAATGGCGTCGTGCAGTAAGGTGGCCGGATTGGCGAGGGTATCGCTCCAGAGGTCCACGTAAATGACGAGCACACCCTCTTTTTCCAGGGCTGGAATCAGGTCACTTCGCAAAAAAGTCGTTTTACCGGTTCTACGTAACCCAGATAGAAACAGGCCCGAACGCAAACCTTCGTCCAGAACCCCAGGATTGAGAAGCTGGTTGGCCATGCTTTCAGCCAGTTCCGGGCGCTGGAAAATGCTGCTCATGCAATTATCCTGTTTTATGGCTTAGCCATAATTATTGCTGAGCCATAATTTAGCATAAGATTTTGCGCAGGCTGGAAGCGAAACGTTTGCTCGCTGATCAGTGGAGACTGAAGGGCTGCTGTGCTCCCGGGGAGCAAGCTCCCTTGCCACCTGATGATCAAATCTTGAACTGCTGCACCGAAGCCTGCATCGACCCCGCCGCATCGTTCAATTGATCCGCCGTTTGCGTCAGGTTGTGAATGGAACGGGTGTTTTCACGGGACTGCTCGGCAATCGACTCCACACGCTGGGCCATTTCATCACTGGCTTTGGACTGCTCGGCAATGGTCTGGGATATTTCCTCCACCACTTCGGCGGCATGTCGGGCGCCGGTGCGGATTTCGCTGATGGACACCCCGGCCTGCTGGGCCAGGTTGACGCCTTCGTCCACACGGCTGACGCACGCCTGCATGTTCGACACCGCGTCTCGTGCGCTGGACTGGATGCGCTCGATCATCGCAGTGATTTCCTGGGTGGACTGCGTCGTGCGCGCCGCGAGGTTGCGCACCTCATCGGCCACCACCGCAAAACCACGGCCCGCCTCACCGGCACGAGCCGCTTCAATAGCGGCGTTGAGGGCCAGCAAGTTGGTCTGTTCAGCGATGCTCTTGATCACCTGGATAATCGAATGAATGTCTTCGGATGAGGCGTCCAGCGCCGTGATCTTGCTGGACGACTGGTTGACCACCTCGGCGATCCGGTTCATGCCTTCCACCACCCCGAGGATCACTTGGCCACCGCTGCTCGCCAAATGCTCGGACTGCGCCGAAATCGTCCGGGCGCTGTCGGCGTGCTGATGGATCTGGCTGATGTTCGCCATCATCTGCTCCATGCTCGCCGCCATGCTGGTCGCGCTCTGGGCCTGTTGATCGGCGCTGGACACAATCTGCCGCGCCGTATTACCTAAGTTCTGGGAGGTGCCGTGCAACTCATCGCTCTGGCTGCGGATCGTGGCGATCATCTGTCGCAGATTGGTCTGCATCTGCTCGATCACGCCCTGCAACTGACCCAGCTCATCCTTGCTTTGAGCGCCCATCGACCGCTGCAAATCCCCTTGGGAAATCGCTTGGGTATTGAGGATGATCTTGTTCAGCGGCGTCAGCACCGCCTTGAGCAGGCTCCACGACAACAGCGCCAGCGCCACGCAAGTGGCCAGCAACGTCGCGATCAGCCAGCGCTCCGAGGTGTGAATGCTGTGATCCTGATGCTCGCGTGATGACTGCGCCTGGTTCTCGATCAGCTCGCTCACCGCTTCGTTGCGCTCCTCCAGCGCCGAAAACGCCCCGTCGAACTCTGCCCGCAACGCCTGGCCATCCTGGGCGCCGTTCAGCGCCTTGCCAATGACTTGTTTGGCTTTATCGATGTAGGTTTCGACCTGTGGCTTAAGCTCGCCAATCGCCTTGGCGATATCTCCCGGCAACTTCGCCTCGGCGTTTTCGGCGATGACCTTGCGCATTCGCTGTGTGTGCTCATCGAACGCCTCCAACACTTCCTTCGCCCCCTGGGCATCCCCCGGCTTCACCAGCAGGGCGGCGAGCACATCGGCACGAATGGCGTCGTGCATCATGTCCGCCTCCATGTGCTTGCGCATGGCCGAGATACTGGTCTCGTTTTGCACCAGGGCCTCGGTCATGGAGTGATAACCCCATAACCCGATTCCGCCGAGCAACAGCGCAAAAGAAAGACTGACCAACCCCGAGCCTATGACCTTGGTGCGGATTTTCATCGCTTACTGCTCCTTGGAGCGGGGGAATTCTGGGAAGTGTAGTTGAGCGCAAGCGGAGCCTTGGAACAGGCAATGCCCTTATTCAAGGCTATCGGCGGGGGGAATGATTAGATGAGCCCGTGGCGAGGGAGCTTGCTCCCGCTGGGCTGCGATATAGGTAGCCCGTTCCTTTTACCTGCTCTATCGCACGCACCGGTTTTACGGCGGATTCGCCTCCGAGCGGGAGCAGGCTCCCCTTGCGACGGGGGCCGGCACGCTCAAGATCCTTGCAACCATAAGCCGAGTTCATTTTTGCGCCAATGGCTTCTCCCTGAAGCGCAACGGTGCCGAGTCATAAAGTGCGGCAAACCGGCCCGCGTCCCACTCTCCTCGCATACCCTCCAGCAACCCTCCATCGATTCGATACCCGCTGCTTGCCAGCGCCTGGCTCATCGCATCGGCGATTCGTTCGATGATCAAGGCGGGCTTATCGACTTTGCAATGCTTACGACCGAACTCGATCAATTGCTTGCGATCAGGATAAGTTTTTACCTTGTTCATCTTGATCGCCAATGTGCGGTCTACCAGCGAACGGCCAGACTTGGGGTTGTAGTGTTCATAAACCGTGGTGGTGGTGACATCAAAAACCGGCGCCAATCGCACGCTTTCCAGTGCGTCTGGATGCGTATAGATAACACCAAAGTTTTTTAGATGGGCGTCGCCGTTGCGCACCATCACCGAGAGGCACACCGAAGAAAAAAAGCGCTCCAACTCGCGAAGCGGTTCAGCATGACGGCATACCTGTTCCACTACTGCGGCAAGAATTTCGTAGCTTTGAGAGTATTTGTAATTGTCGTGGGGGTCTTTATGCAGGCCGAGCAATACCGCCATGTCTTCGAACCCCAGCCGTCCGGAAGGGGTCAGGTCGAACCTCTCCATAACAAACAACTCGCCGTTTTCCGAGAGCCAGAATGGCGGCGTTTCAAGCCCTGCCAGGCGTGCCGCCTCCAGGCAAAGGAATTCGTTTTGCGCCAGATGGGCATACTCCTCAGCACCGGATTTAACGATCAGATCGGAGCTGAGCATGGTTTTTCGATCACCCGTCAGCTTGTCCAAGTCAGGCACGAGCACCTTGGGCTGCACACCCGAAATACCCGACTCGAAATACGTATCGACCAGAAAATCAAAAACGCTTTGTGAAATGTCCGCCGACAGAATGTCCTGCAGTCCGACCTGAGCAAGAACAGGCACCGAAGCCTCGACAGGATTTAGATAGCTGAGTCGCCCGATTTGATTGCCACCTATTACCGACAACAGGCGCATATCATCAACCTGCATATGCCTGGCCATCCGACGCTTGATCTGGTCCGCCAGAAAACCCTCAGGCACATTCATGTCGAATATCGGATGAAGGACATTGCTAACTGAAGGCGTAGGGTCATAGGGCATGACCAGCGAAACCTCCCGAGGCGCCTCGGCACTGGCATACGCAAACGAGAACTGCGAACCTTTGGACAAGTCGCCGCTATAGCCTTGTGGTGTCATGACATTGAGCAACTTGACCCTACTCATCATGTTCCACCAGATCTGCCAGGGATTTGAGATCAATGCGTTTGTCGACGATTTCCAGTGCCATTCCCAATGCAGACACGACCCGAAACACGGTGTACATGGCCACGTTTTCACCGGCTTCGAGGTCGATGATCGTCTTGCGATTGCAGTGGGCTTTTTCAGCGAGACGTTGTTGGCTGTAGCCTTTGGCACGGCGCAGCGAACGTATTCTTTCGCCGAGAGCTGAAGGATTGAGAATGAGCATGATGTCCACCATAACGGACTTTTTTCGAGAGAGCCCTGAGTATGTCCTTAATAGCGGAGATTTCAAGCGTCTTGTGACGGGCATCCCGAATGGGAAAGTGACATTCAGCATACTGACCGCTGATCACAACACCTGAAACTTTGCTTCTGAAAATCTCGTAGGAATTTGCTTCCTGTGGCGAGAGAGCTTGCTCCCGCTGGGCTGAAACAGCCCTTCCCTCATCCGCTCCCGCAAATAAAATTCAATGCTGCCCTCTCAGAGCAGCATTGCAGTGGCAGCCCTTAGGCCGGATTGCTCCCTGGCGCCTCAAGCACCTTCACCACATCATCGATGACGGCCTTGCTCATATCCTGCAAATAACACGACGCCCAGGCATACCGATCCGTACTGCGAATCATCGCCGCGTCCTCGGCCAGGACCTTGGCAACGTGGAGCAGGTCGGAGGCGTGGGACAGGGCTTCGCCGATGGGGATACCGCTGTTGACGCGGAAGAGCGGGCGGTCGGAGTGGTAGCAGAAGGGGGTTAGGCCTGGGGTTTTGAGGTCTTGCGGATTTGGCATTGTCTGGCTCCTTGACTGTGAGAGCCGCAACCGTCCTTTCCTACGGGATTGGGTGGCGGCCATGCACGGGGTAGGAAAACCGGGAATCAAGGCACCCGGCACACCCGAAGGTGTCCCGCGCACAGCCGCCATAACGCATATCGCAGACACAAAAAAAGCGCCTGCAATAGTAAGCGAGACGCAGCTGATGCGCCTTGATTTACTTCGGGTTTCCTACGCCCGGTCGCTGAATTGGCAGCGACGATCAGAGAGTAGCGGGCGATTGGGTAGGGTGCAATCGTGGCGCGATGCTGGCGGGGGAGGGCTTCGTTTTGCATGCGCGGATATGCCGAAACATCTCATCGTTTTAGCGCATAAAAAACCCGCACGATTTGAGCATGCTGACCGGGTCAACCTAGGCTTGGCGGGTATTTGGCAGCCATTTTAGGTTGCTGGAAAAGGTCGTCAACGTCCTAATGAAAGCATTTGTAACCCTGGATTGGAGGTGGGTGAGTTCTGGGACTCGCCGGATTCAGGCTTTTCCTTCAATGTAAAGACCAATGTCATTACATTGAGGGCCATCTCATGGCTTCCATCAACGTCCGTATCGACGACGACCTAAAGGCGCGTGCATACCGCGAACTGGAAAAACTCGGCGTTACCCCTTCTGAGCTGATGCGCCAAGCCTTGCAGTACGTAGCGGAGCGCGGCCAGTTACCGTTCAAGCCCGTCCTGATGACCGAGGACGATGAAGCCTTGTTCGCAACGGTGCGCGAGCGACTCGCAGCCCCGCAGCGGGTCAAGGTTTCGCTAGATGACCTATAGCCTCGAATTCGATGCACGGGCACTAAAAGAATGGCAAAAGCTAGGGAATACCGTCCGTGAGAAGCTCAAAAAAAAGCTCACTACGATCCTGGCCAATTCGCGCATCGAAGCAAACCGACTGCATGCCTTTTCCTGATTGCTAAAAGATTAAGCTGCGGAGCCGCGGTTATCGGTTGGTTTATCAGGTGATTGATCAGGAGGTCGTGGTGTTTGTCGTGGCCGTCGACAAACGTGAACGAGATCAGGTTTATCGGAAAGCGGCTGAGCGATTAGGTGCTTGAGTTCGGCGGTCGGTGCGATCATCGAAAAGGTGATCAAAATAATCCATTTTTTTTGCGCCCCCCTATAAATACTCTTAGTCAGGAACAACCTCGGCCATTTTCGGCTGAGGTCCACTCCTCCTGGCTGGAGTTCAACTCATGAAAACCATGATCTTGTTTGGTAACGATACCCCGGTCGACAGTTCAACCCATATTTGGTTGATGACGATCGGTAACGTGGCTTATTTCATTCCTCGTCGGTGATCTCGATGTCCGATGGTCATTGGGGCCATCGGACATTGTTGCCTCTTAGCCCGCGTGGCGCATATGAAGGCTTATTCCACGGCACCAAAAGGGAGACTGATGGGCATCGCCCGGCAAATCGAAGCGCAACATAAATGTTGCGAGCGCATCTTTTTTGTTGCACGGTGTGCTCCACCGAAACGGCGAAGGATGCACATGAAATACAGCGAGTTTCGGCGATGGTTGAAAGCCCAAGGGGTTGAGTTTCAATCCCGGAAGGGCAGTCACCTCAGGTTCCTTGAATGGCAGGTCAACTGTGTTTCCCGACCATGGAGCCAAGGAAATGGGTGAAGGATTGAGGCCTAGCTGTACCCGTAGTTGAGGCAGAGGAGAAGCGGCATGTTTGAATATGCGTTGGAAATTCACGAGGAGCCAGGCTGCGTCTGGCTGTCGTGCGCGGAAATTCCGGAAATGCACGCCGCTGGCGATAATCTCGCTGACGCCTTGGACGGTGCCCTTGATGCGATCGAGACAGCATTGTCCATCTACGTCGATGAACGTCGGGCAATTCCCGACGGTAAACCAGATGGGAAGACAGACCATTTCCTGCTCCGCCTGCCTGCTCTAACTGCAGCCAAGGTTGGGCTGTGGAATGCGCTTCTGGAGTCTGGAATGAGCAAAGCCGAGCTGGCGCGCCGCCTGGACGTACAAAGGCCTCAAGTAGATCGTCTGGTCGACTTCTTGCACCACTCCAAGATCGAGAACGTCGAGCGCGCCTTGGAACAACTCGGTCGCCGCCTCTCGCTTTCAGTGGAAGCAGCCTAAGCCCAGTGGTTGATCGCTGGCGACAAGGCCCCACAACGTCGCTGTCGGGGGCATTTTTGTATCTGGACATTGGGAGGCGGGTGCTTCGATTGCCATTGTGGGTGAGGATCATTGGCAAAAGATGTTGTTTGGTTGAGCGAGGCCAGGAAAGGCTTCCCGTTGTCCTGGCGGAAAGATTGTCGGTGGGTTTGATGGCCTCATTGCGAGCAAGCTCGCTCCCACAGGTTTTTCAGGGGGCGGATGAAAAGTGAACACCCAGAAACAACAAAGCCCTCGCATTTCTGCGAGGGCTTCGTCTTGTATGGTGCGGCACCAGACGAACGGTAGCTTGCTGCGAGGCCAGGTTTTCTGCGGATCTGGAATTCGCTGGAAAATTCGGCGTACCCCAACTAGTAACTATAAATAAATCAGCTAGTTATGGCGTTCGGTGGAATCGAACTCGGGATTTTTTAGAGGTCAGCACGTTGTCAGTCTGCAAGTAATTCAGAGCCACATACGGAATGGTAAGCCTCCTGAACTCGAACGTTGTCGATTATCCCCTCCGTAGAGAATAGGCAGGAATCCGCCAAAAACTGCCGTGGTGACAGACAGCAGACGGCCAATTGCTGCCTGTCAACAACGATCCCTGTGACGAACCACCTTACAGGTTCAGGAATGGGCGTTGCGTCATCAGGGCGGTTAGTACCGATAAGTGGCCTGAACCGAAACCCCATTCGCACTGTTGTCGTAGTTGGCACTGTATTCCGGTTGAAGACCTGAGTTGTTCGATTGCTTTACCGAGACTTTGGAATCCCAGAGATAACCGTAAGCAAAGTCGATCGTCAGATCGGGATTCGGCGAATAAGCACCGCCCAAGGTCACGGCTTGGCGATTCCCGACCGGAACGCGCACGCTGCGATCGGCGTTCCTGATGGGCGACGGGTCATAGGCGTAGCCTGCGCGCAGTAGCCATTGCTGGTTCAATTGATAAGAGGCACCCAGAGCACCAGACCAGGTGTCACGCCAGTTCATTTCTTCGGTCACACTTCCCAGGCCAGCTGCCTGGCCCAGGGGGGAAAGACCGCTGTTGAGGGCCTCAACCTTCTGGATCCGACTCCAGCGTTTCCAGGTAGCTCCCAGGTAACCCGTCCAGCGACTGTTGAAATGATGGGTGATGGACGTATCCACGGATTCGGGCATCGTGAGATCTATCTTGTTGTCATACTTTCCATCCAGCGAAATAAAGCTCGGGGAGCCGGAAACCTCAGTATGCCCTTCAAGTTCATAGTCCACCTTCGAGTGATAGTTGATCCCCCAGCTGGTGGCCTCGGTAAAGTCAATCAAGATGCCGACGTTGTAGCCAAGTGCGGTGTCATCGCCTTTGATGGTGACCAGCGTGTCTTCGCCGTTGTTCAGGGCGCCGGTGGCCAGGTAGTTCTGAAGCTTTGCATTGAAGCGGTTTATGGTCGGTCCGCCACCAATGGACACGTAATCATTGATCCGCCAGGCAATGGTGGGCTGCAGGGTGATCTCCTTGGTCGTGCTATAGGAACCATGGTAACGGCCTTGAAAACTGCTCTCGTAATCATTGATCAGACCACTCGGAGCATACAGGCCCAGACCCATCGAAAAACGATCGTCAAGCGGCGTCGACATGTAGGCAAAGGGCACAACCCCCAAAGGGACCGAGTCCCCTTTGTTCGTTCCCGGGGCACTGCTCTGCGCGTCACTGATGTCATCGCTCACCGAGACGACCGCGGCTCCGCCGGAAATCTCGGTACGTTTCAATTTGGTCAAACCTGCAGGATTTCCAAAGATAGTGCTGGCGTCCAGCGCAGAAGACGATCTCCCCGCATAAGCAGTACCCGCACTGCTTGCACTTTGTTCATTTAAGGCAATGCCATTGGCTAGGACGCTTGTGGAAGCGCTGAGTATTGCCACGACACCTGCGAATTTAGTCCAGGCAGACACTTCTCCCACGACTGAGAGATACATGATTGCACGGTTGCTCAGTTTCATTTCCCACCTCGTATTGTTTTTATTGATTGGTGCGCAGGCAAAGCTTCACCTTCCGGTGCACTTGGCAGTGCCGGTTGGCGTTCATCGATGTTGTGAAAAGGTCCCTGTAGAAGGCACCTTGTAGCCCGATTCGCCGGCGTGCTCTGCTGCAGATGCTGCCTTGCGAGGTAATGACAAATAGCGCGGTGAGCGCGCGGAGCTACGCCGGCAACTAGCTCCGATCACGGGCGATCAGAACGCGCCTGAAGTTCCGTTATGCGCCAAAGCCGTGAGAAATCCCTCTAGCCACTCATGGCGCTGCCGGTAGGCTTCATCCGTGACATGGCCATAAGGGCAGTCGAAGAGTGTTCGGCCGGAAAGTCCCGACTCGAATCCGACATCAAAAGGCTTTTTCTCTGCCTTAGTGCTGAGCTCCTCAAGTTCATGAAGGGTGATGATCATGATCATTCCTCGTGTAGCCCAGAAGGGCGTAATTGGTCGGGCAGAAGATAAGAAGGGGCTTGAATCCGCTCCAAGGTTTCTATTACCGATCGGCAACACTTTACTTATTGCAGGCAAGGGCGCCTCACCGGAGAACTGTTCGTTGATCCAGTTCTCCTACTACTATTATTGCCAGAGTTAGATTGTTCGGTGGCTAGAAGCTATATATGATGACCCCTTCTCCGTAACGGATACCAAGTTGATGGAGACTAGAAGGTATTTAACTAATAGCCCGACAGATTCTTAATAATGGCTCTGCGCGTGCGCTGTGGCAGAAATTTAGTCACGGCACGCATCAGTCGAGGACGCCAGGTATCAACTTCCCAATGAACGCCCCTTCGGTTCTGCACGGCTTTCCATACTGTTGCAGTAACATCGCTGGCTTTTAGATGAATACCTACCGAGTCGACGATATTTCCATGTGCCGCATCCATCATTGGCGTAGCCACAAAATTTGGCATCACGTCACATACATAAATCCCGTATCGATCCCACTCGATGTTTAAGGCCTCAGTAAATCCTTTTACCCAAAACTTGCTGGCTGAATATGATGCCTCGCTTGGTACGCCATATTCAGAACTGAGGGAACACATGTTAATCATCGCCGGCTCCGCGCTTTCCTTAAGGTACGGGAGCGCATGGAAGGCACCAATCTGTATCCCCTTAGCATTGACATCGGTGACCGAGAGGTGTTTCTCAAGAGTCACTTTCTCAAAATCATCGATGAAGGCTATGCCTGCGTTGTTGAACAGCACATCAATGGCACCGCCGCTCTCGGACGCAAACTCACTTAACACGGCGGCAAACTCATCAGATTGAGTAACATCTAGACGACGATAGAAATGACTTCCACCAAGTTTCTTTTTCAGCATGACAAGGTCTGTCTCACTGATGTCTGTCGCTGCGACTCGGTATCCCTGCTTAGCAAAAAACAAGGCCGTTTCGGCACCAATTCCTTTGCCCGCGCCTGTGATGAATATAGTAGGTTTATTGTTCATCTTAATGTCCATGTGTAAGCCGCTTAAGCGGAGCAAACTTGCTGACTGCCCTCTGAGCTTGGCACTGAGAGTAATAAATCAGTTTATCTGCACAGGGCAGTTATTTTTCCATCTTGCGAATCAGCGCATGAATTCTTTTATCACGGTCCAAAGTCAAATCCGTGAGCAGATTAAAGATCCCTCGAAGAATAGAAATGGGGATCCACCGGCGCGGACAGTTAATTCGGGCAGAACGAGTCTGAACCCCCTTGACGACTGCCTCCGCGATTCTCGCTGGCTGAATAGGCGCTCTCAACACACTTGGGTACGCCAGCTTCACAAGCTCAGTGGCTTCTGCATTCCCCCCAAAAGCGCTCTTGGCGATCGCTGTCGATACCCAACCTGGGTAAAGAACACCTGCAGTAGCACCTGTCCCTGCAAGTTCAGCCCGAAGAGAGCGGCCGAACATCTCTACACCAGCTTTGGACATGGCGTAGGGCGCATTCACCACCCCATTGACGAACGCATATACGGATGACGTGACTAGGACATGACCATTGCGGGCGCAAATCTGGGGCAGACACGCACGCACCGTCCGCCAAACACCCAATAGGTCGACCTCAACGACTCGTTCGAATGTCGCCTCGTCCATATTTCTGATGGTCGTGGGCGGATCACAGGCGATACCCGCATTAGCGAACACGACGTCGATTCCACCAAAGGTCTCTACAGCCCTCGCAACCGCTCGATCCAAATCTTCGCGGGAGGTGACGCTCGCGAATATCGCTAGAGTTCGTGGGCCAAGCTCCGTTGCAAGCTCTTGGATAGCGTTTTCTGTTACGTCCAGCAGTACAACCTTCGCGCCGACGGCATGCATTGCTCGAGCGGTTGCGGCACCAATGCCTCCGCCCGCGCCAGTAATTAATACGACCTTATCCTGCAAATGAAACATGTTCATATCTCGATATTGTTATTGTTGGGCAGACAGCGATGGCGCTAAGTCATGCAGCGTGGAAGCGTGCGGCTCCGCGTGAGACGCGACGCTTTAGAAAGGAAATTTGCTTCTGGATGACATGCTCGAAGGCCTCCCCGACATAGATGTCGAAATGTCCTTCCTTGCACATATGAATTTCAGCGTCAGGAGCCCTTTTGGCATGGCGCAATGTGGGGCCTGTAGGTGCGACGCTATCTGTTTCGCAGATGCAAAATAAAATTGGGCAAAGAAGCTTCGGGGTCTTTTTCCCCGGCCTATAGAGCCCGATAGCCAGCGCAAATCGAGCCGCTACGTAATTCTTGAAAGGGTATTTAGCGGGTACCAATCCAAGATACCCAGACTCCGCATCCGGTGCGGTCATAAGCGCCGCAGACCACTTTGGCCCAGCTAATTTGGCGGTTACAGGCCCGGCACCAATTAGAGAGCAAGCCACGTCGGCGACACCCCATGCGGTCAATTTGAGCGAAGTGAACAGGTCGACCTTTAGTAATGACGCCAACCCATCAGTAAAAGGGCACTGGGCCATCACAGCTGCGATCTTTGCATCAGCCGCTGCGGTGTAGATCACGTGCCCGCCGCTAAACGAAGTGCCCCATAGGACTACCTTTGCGGCATCCAAATCGTCATGGGTTCGAGCATAGGCAACGGCTGATCGCCAATCCTCCTGCTGACGCTTGATGTCCAGCAGTTGCCTAGGTTCGCCTTGGCTTGCACCAAAGTTGCGGTAGTCGAACACCAGGCATGCGTATCCGGCCTCACAGAAGCGCTCGGCAAACGCTTCTAGGCGCATTTCTCGTACGCCACCCAGGCCGTGAGCCATCACGATGACGGGATGTGGCTTAGGTTGTTCTGGCAGGTACAGCCAAGCGGCGCACCTTGCGTCGCCGGATGGAAAAGAGACATCGAGACGTTGGAACATGGCGGGTACCTTTGTTATTTTTTTGATGCTATTCCACTTTTGGATGAACATACAACAACCAATCGTCGTGTATACTCGCGCCATGACAAATTCCACGCCCTCTACTCCCGCTCCCGCTCCCACTCGCACCCAGCGCAAGGCTGAAGCCACGCGGCTAGCGATAATCCAGAATGCCGAAGCCTTGCTTTTGGAGGGCGGAGCGGCCGCGTTTACTCTCGAGGCCGTAGCTGAACGGGCAGATATTGCGGTGCAGACCATCTACAACAGGATTGGCGGGCGATCAGCTTTGCTTATGGCTGTTGCTGAACGGGCCTTTGAGGAAAACAAGGTTTACATGGACGCAGCTTATGCGGCTGCCGGGACGCCCATGGAGCGACTTTGGATCGTTGCACAGGGTTATTTTCGCTTCGCTTGTGAGCGGCCAAATGAGTTCCGCCTGCTCGCAGATCCCCCCAATGAGCCTGAAGCGGTCGCGCGAATGAGCGATTTGATAAGGCACCAGAACAGCAAGATGGAAGCAGCCTTACGCGATGGCATAGCTGACGGCACCATTGACCCCACGATAGACCCATGCCTGGCTGCCACCTCGTTATGGGCAGCTGCAAATGGCATCCTGAGCTTGTCTTGGCGGGCGGATGCAACTCCTATAAGTCAAAACGGAATGGAGCAGTTGTGGGCGCAATGGGTGAGTATTGTCGTCAAGGGCATCTCCATACGCCGTACATGATTCTTTGCAGTCCGTCATGAAAGAAGTGACTACCCCCGCTCCGGTAGACATCCCCGGCCATGCTGGATCGCCTCTGCTTTTGTAGTCACTCGATGACCGCTTTTGGCCGATTCTGTTGAAAAGTCGGTTCGCCCAAACAGTCTGGTCATTCACTGGTTAAATCGCCTTTTTTGCACGCTGCTACGTAAAGTCTGCGTCCGGAAGCCTCTGCCGAAAGCAAAGATTTAAATCTCGGACGCATACTTTTCTGCTGCGCAAACCATGGCCGACTTTTTCAACAGAATCGACCGGAAGCAGTCGTTCCTGGACGTCCGCTTCTGGCCCAGGCTGTGTAAATAAGCAGGCACCGTTTTAAAGTCTGCGTCGCTACGTAAAATCTGGCAGTCCTTGGTTAATCAGCAGACCTGAAATTTGCGTAGGAACGCGATTTCCGTTCTGGTTCTGAACCTCAATCCTGCGCTAAAACGTTTTTACACAGCCTCGGCCGTCTTCTGACATTCGTTTAGCGGTTGAACTGAAAGGGTTTTCCTAAGCGATGAGTGAGTAATTGCATGGTCAGCAAATAGTAATACCGCGTCGATTCAGCGTGCTGGTTTAGGTGGTGATTCAAAAACCACGCCAGGTGTTTTCTTTGCCAAGTCCATGGATTGTCGCGTTGCCAGCGCTCAGCGATTGCTGTTTGGATAGCCTTCGCCTGACGTAGGTGGCGTTGGCGGGTGGTATGCGACCCGGTCAGGACGCCTGACAGGAACAGCTCCATATCGAATGGCTTGCTCATGCTCGACCACCAATGTAAGCCGACACCACGTCGATACGGCCATGCCCCAGCTCATAGCTGATTTGTACTCGGGCATCCTGATCTAGGCGTCGGTCGAGTTGATAGCAATGGCCTCCGTTGAGGGGGGCGGGATGGCGGGTGATTTGCTCATAGCGTTCGCACGCATAAGCCGCGCGCAGTTCGTGGAAGCCTTTGAAGTTGTGCGTATGGAGGATATCTCGGGCGGGGCGGACGATCCCCTGCAAGAAATCGAGGTAGCTTTCGTTCGGTGCCAGCAGGTTGCGGCCACCATCGGGCGAAACCTGTTCGGCAAACCTCAGAGCTTCTCGAATATGGTCATCTACCGTAATCCAGCGAGGTGCTGACGCACCGGATCGGCCGCCTTTGGTGCCGTCCTGGATGTTGATCTTGTCGTAGTGTTCGGCTTCACGCTTGAGTCGCGGTAGGTCGGCCAGAATCGCTTCGCGCAGACGCATGCCAGTGGCTCGCGTTAACTTAGCGATGGCCGCGGTGCGCGGCTGCTGATGTTTGCAAAGTACCTCTACGATCCGCTTCACGTGTTCGCGGTCTTGGCCTTGTGGCACCGAGCAACGAACGCTGGTGCGCCGCATTCCCAGCGCCTTGCTCGGACTCGGCACTTTCACATACTGATCACCGCGAAGCGCGGCCATGGTCCGGTTGACGCTGGACAACCGGTTTAGCGCGGTGGCGATGGCGAGCTCACCTTGGTCAACTTGCTGACGCAGATGTCCGGCGTAGTCCAGCAAGGTCTGCCAATTAATTTGCCGCGCATCGTTAAACCCCGGCCCTTCCTCCGACCGACACCAGCGTACAAACGCTTGCCACCGATCACTGTGCGCCTTGACCGTGCCGTAATGCCCGCCGCCAAACAGGTCTTTCAGTGCCTGCGGTCCTGCAAAGCTCAGTTGCCGGCCATAGCCAAAATTGCGCCCATCTCGTCTAGCTACTAATCCCATGACCATATTCCTCTCGAAGCCAAACCTTCGAAACCTTCCCCACGTCATCCCGCCAAGAATGCTGAGTGTTATCAGGGATCAAGGCCCCTGCGACCTGTGAGGGTTGTCCACTAACGCGGGACTGGCGGCTCTTTACGACCGGGAGCTTAGGCATCTCATAATCTGGCCTCCTGAGCACTTCCGCAGAAGTGGGCGGGTGGAGGCTGCACTGGCTGACGAGACCAGCGCCGCGAGATCCTGAGTCGGGTGAAGGCAGTGAGGCGACGACCGGGGCATACCTGACTGTCAGTCAGGTGCAGTCCATTCCGTGGGCTGCGGCACCATCATCGGCATCGCTGTTGCTGGTAACTTCGGTGTTTGTCACGCCGATTGTCACGAGGGGGAATGCCGCAAAGCCTTGTACGAGTTGGGCTGCAGCAGTGGTAGTAGCGCCCGTCTCTTTCCGGAAGAAAGAGACGGGCGCAGGTTGGCGCAATGAAATGGCCAAGCGGATAGGTTGCTGCAGGGCAGCGAAGTAAAGGGGCATCTGGCGCACGAGGGCCATGAGTAGAAGTGGCATCCATCACATGGGTAGTGACCGTGCGTGCTGCCGGACGCTAAACGCACTTGGGGAGAACCACCACGGTGTGGCGTAGCCTTAAAGGTCCTGGCTACCTGGGTCGCTGTCAACGACAGCGCTTTGCCAGATCTTTTCTACGCCTGTGGATAATTCGGGTCAAGGCTCGAATTTCCGGGAGTTCTGCGGCTGTGGATGAAATTATCCACCAGTGGAAATCAGTGGTTTTCCACAGACAGTTTGCGTGGGCTTTAGATTTTTTAAATGAGGTCCATCCAAGCAGGGCGGCTTTGCAGCCCCGCTTGGATGGACCCGCGTGGAAGGGCGGACTGCGGTGATCTCTTTGGCTTACCCACGTTTGGATGCGCCACGGCTATTTTGTAGGGCTGTAATGTTGTCGCCGACCGGGTGAGCGAATTCGTGGGGCGTCACATGCCCATGGCGGTTGGCGTCGATGTAGTTGCTCCACCACGCCATGATCAGCCGACGCTGTTCGAGGAATTCGGCCTTGTGGATATAAGCGGCGCGCACGCGGTTGCGTTCCTTGTGACTCATTTGCCGTTCGATGGCTGCGTCGGTCCATAACCCGGACTCCAGCAGGGCGCTACAGGCCATGGTCCTGAAGCCGTGGCCGCACACGTCCTTGCTGGTGTCATAGCCGACGTTGCGGAGCATGGTGTTCACCGTGTTCTCGGACATGGGCTTCCAGTACTTGTGGTCTCCCGGTAGCACTAACTCTGAAAAACGACTGAGGCTGCGCAGGCGCTCCAGTATTTTGATGACCTGCGGCGATAGAGGAACCATTTGAATGTCGCCGTTCATCTTGGTCCCTCGTGTGGAGTTGCGTACCCCTTCAATCGGAGCGCGTGTATCGGGGATTTCCCACATGGCGCGTTGGAGGTCGAACTCACTCCATCGCGCGAAGCGCAGTTCGCTGGAGCGGACGAATACATGCAACGTCAGCAGGACGGCGAGGCGCGTCAGCTCGCGGCCGTTGTAGTTGTCGATACGGTGCAGCAGTTCGGGTAGGCGGTTGAGGGAGAGGGCCGGGCGATGGATTGTGCGCGGCGCGTGAATCGAGCCTGCCAGATCTAGTGCAGGATTCATGGTGATCTGCCGGGCTCTTTTGGCCCCGCGCATGATGGTGGATAAGTAGTTCTGTACCCTTAACGCCACATCCATGGTGCCGCGTTCCTTGATGCGCTGGGTGATCTCTAGAAGGTCGTGGGTATCGAGCTCGGCGATGGGCCGTTGGCCGATCAGCGGGAAGACGTGGGTACGCAGTCGGCTCATCACGGTTTTTGCGTGTCCTTCGGTCCAGCGACGGGACATGTCGGCGTGCCACTCCAGAGCAACGGTTTCGAAAAGCAGTGCCGCCCGCTGGGCTACGATCTTGGCCTTCTTCTTTTCTTCCATTGGATCGAGGTTGTCTAGCAGCAACGCCTTGGCTTCGTCTCGCTTACGTCGTGCGACGGAAAGGGTAACGATGGGGTAATTGCCGATGATGAGCGTGCCTTCCTTGCCGCTGGGCTTGGTGTACTTCAAGCGCCAGGTCTTCACGCCATTGGGTTTGACGAAAAGGTACATGCCTCCGCCGTCGAACAGTTTGTAGGCGCGTTCGCGGGTTTTGGCCGTGCGGCATTGCAGGTCGCTGAGGGGGATCGCTAGACGTGGCATAGGGGTACGCGCTCCTTACCGGGAAATCGCAGTACCCCTAACATACCCTCGGGGAAGGGGGATTTTGTTGGATCCCGACAGAGGGTCCTGGAACGAAAAAACCCGCCAAAGGGCGGGTTTTCGGGGCTTCCAGAGCATTCGGTGGAATGCAATGGAGCCTAATGTGGTGCCGGCACCAGGAGTCGAACCCGGGACCTACTGATTACAAGTCAGTTGCTCTACCAACTGAGCTATACCGGCGTGTGGGCGACGATTATAGCGATTGGGCGCGTTCTGTAAACCCCTGAATTCTGACTATTTTTGCACGACCCATGCTCAAGCGCGGCGCAGCAGGGCGCGTACTTTCTGCAAGGCTCGCCACGCGCGGCTGTTTTGCATGGCGTGGAGTTGGGCTTCGGCCTGTTCCGCCCGTTGCAGTGCGGCGCTGAGCTGTAGGTCTGCATCGTCGATGGGGTGGGTGAATTTGTGGCCTTTGCAGAGCTGGAAGCCGTCGAGGTTGCACGGGGGGATGTCGAAGGCGGGTTGGAGGGCCAGGTGCTCTTCGGCGAGGTAGTAGGTGTTGATGCCGTCAAACAGGATGGATTGGTAGCCAGCGTCGGTTACCAGGTTTTCCCAGGTCTGGTCGCGGGCCCATGGGGTGTCGATGAGGATGATCCAAGGGCGCCAGCGGCTGAAGTCCATGCCGCGCAGCACGGTTTCTTCATGGCCCTCGACGTCGATTTTCAGGAAGTGGATGGGGCGGGCCTGGGCGTACTGCTCGCAGATGGAGGCCAGGGTGCGGGATTGGACGGTCTGGGTGCGCACGTCCATGCCGGCGTCGCGGTGTTGTTGGGCGACGCTGGTTTCTACTGTGGATAAGCCTGTGTCGGCGATGGTGTAGAAAGTCAGGCTGTCGGCGTTTTCGCCGGCCACGCATTGCAGGTTGATGTCGTCCGGGCGTTGTTGGCAGAGCGCGTCGTAATAGGCTGGCACCGGTTCGATGTTGATGCCGCGCCAGCCGCGGTCGTAAAACGCGCGGGTGAGCGAATCATCTGTCGGATGGTTGGCGCCGACGTCGAGGTAATAGCCGTTTTCCACCGATTGAAGGGCGCGCCACAGGCGTATGTCTTCGAAGTTTTGTGCGTAGGAAATGAACGTCACGGCCTGTCCTTGAGTGTGTCGGCATGGTGTCAATCACGATACGTGGGGCTGTTGTATAGCACGGGCGCGGTGGACGCAATTATTGGCGCGGGGCAGCACTGAATTCGGCGGTTATGTCGTTTTGCTTAGACGCTTATGCACAACGGGCTGGATGACGTGCGGGGTACCTTGCGATTTTGTGACCGCTTTCGCGTTTCGTCGCAAATACCTGTTTTCATGGTTTTTTATCCATGTGAACAAAAATTGACCAATGCTGATTCGGTCAGGAAATCACGGATTTCTTGGAGTCGAGTTTATTTCATCAACAGAGTTATCCACAGGCTGTTTCGTCTCAGTAACGCTCTGCCAGCAACAGCAGATTGCGCGGCGTCAGGGGTGTTTCACAGAAGGTGCCAAGGCGAACGTCGTAGCCCTTTTGCGTGAGGAAAAGTGCTCGGTCCAGCACCAGCCAAAGCTCCAGTGGCCGTCGGAAAAGGCCTCGCAGCAACTCCAGGTTGCGCACCTCGGCCAGGCGCTGGTGACCTGCTGCTTCCAGAGCGACCCAATCAGGCGTGCCGACTGTGGATAAGTCTTTCAGGGCCGCCAGATCGGTGCAGTACTGGGCGAAGGATTTTTCCAGCCAGGCGCTGGGCAACGACGGGGTGGGCAGGTAGTCGTCGCACCCTCTGATCTGCCGTTGCAGGAGGTCGAAACCCAGGCGCC
The DNA here is from genome assembly GCF_023701885.1 of Pseudomonas sp. CG7. NCBI lineage: Bacteria > Pseudomonadati > Pseudomonadota > Gammaproteobacteria > Pseudomonadales > Pseudomonadaceae > Pseudomonas > Pseudomonas sp. CG7. The sequence goes on from NZ_JABAEE010000004.1 coordinate 94,560, forward strand.
AGGCCATGGATTGGTCCCGTTGTCTTCTTACACGCGCGCCAGCGGTGACGGTTTCGGTTTGCGGCAGGCCGAGATCGTCGAGTGATAGCTGTAGGGCAGAGACTTTGGCTGCGTCGGACAGCGCTTGATAGCGCTCGCTGCTGATGCGGTTGTAACAGCATGGCGCGATAGCCAGTTGCGCACAGCCAGCGGCGCTGGCCAGGTGCATCAGGCGCACATGCAGGTCGCCGCAAGCGTGCAGGGCCACGGGGGTATGTTCCGGATGCAGTACCTGGGCCGCGTCTGCCGCGAGCACATCTTGTTGCAGGTGCGTGGCGGGCAGGCGATGGCGCTGGCTCAACAATTGGCCGCTGGCGACCAGCGTAGGATCGTACTCCAGGCAGGTCAGTTGCTGCTCATCGTGCAGCAGGCGTCGACCGAGGTGGCCTTTGCCGGCGCACCTATCGAGCCAGTGAGTTGGCTGGGTGGCGAAGTGCAAGCGGCTGGCGAAGGCTTCGATCTGTGGCCATTTGCGCCCGGGCACGTCGACGGTCAGGCGATGGCGTGGCGCTTCGAGCGTGTTGGCGGGTAATGCTGCGACAGCACTCAACGCGCGAGAGGTAGCGGCCAGTTCCGGGAATGGCGCTGGCGCGTCTTCCATCAACCATGGCTGGTGATGATCGTTTTCCGCCGCTTTCAGCGAACGCTGGCGTAGCCATTGGGCCAATTCCGGGTGGGATGTTTCCCAAGGCAGATGCAGATAGGTGAATGGACGTGGTTTCCACAGCGCCTGGTGCGCTGTGAGAAAAACATCCAACGCCGTGAAGCGGGCGAGCAGTGCCTCGCCCGTTAGACCGCCGCTGTCAGCGTCCTTGGCAGGCATCGACACGCAACCAGCGTTCCAGTTGCTTGAATCCTTGAACCAGGACGAAGGACATCAGCAGGTAGAACATGCCCGCCGCGAAGAAGATCTCCACCGGCATATAGGTCCGGGCAATGATGGTGCGGGCCATGCCGGTGAGTTCCAGCAGGGTCACGGTGCTCGCCAGGGCGCTGGCCTTGAGCATCAGGATCACTTCGTTGCTGTAGGCCGGCAGGCCTATGCGCGCGGCGCGGGGCAGCATGATGTAGAACAGCGCCTTGGGCCGCGACATGCCCAGGGCCCGGGCGGCTTCGATCTCGCCACGGGGGATGGCCTGGATCGCGCCGCGCAGGATCTCGGCGATGTAGGCGGCCGTGTGCAGGGTCATGGTGGCCGTGGCGCACCAGAACGGATCCCGCAGGTACGGCCACAGCGCACTGCTGCGCACGGCATCGAATTGCGCCAGGCCGTAGTAGACCAGGAACAGCTGGACCAACAGCGGCGTGCCACGGAAAAAGAAGATGTAGGCGTAGGGCAATGCCCGCACCTGCCACAGGCGCGAAGAGCGGGCGATGCCCAGTGGAATCGCCAGCAGCAGTCCGGCGATCACGGCGATGGCCACCAGTTCCAGGGTCAGTGTGGCGCCTTGGGCCAGCTTCGGCAGCCACTTGATGATGATGTCCCAGTTCATTGGGTGCTCCTGGTAAATCCACGGGCGGCGCGTCGTTCCAGCAGGTGCATGCCGATCATGGCGAGCACCGTCAGGCCCAGGTACATGAAGGCGGCGACCATATAGAAGGTGAACGGTTGCTTGGACACGGTCACGCCGATTTGCGCATGGCGCATGATTTCTTCCAGGCCGATCACCGAGACCAGCGCGGTGTCCTTCATCAGGATCATGAACAGGTTGCCCAGGCCAGGCAGGGCGATGCGCCACATTTGCGGCATGATCAACCGGGTGAAGATCCGCCACTTCGACAGGCCGAGGGCGACGCCGGCCTCGCGGTGGCCCTTGGGGATCGCCAGGATCGCGCCGCGAAACACTTCGGTGGCGTAGGCGCCAAAGCACAGGCCCAGGGCAATGACCCCGGCGGCGAAGGCATCGAGGGCGAGGTCGGGGTTGCCGAAATACTCACCCAGGGCACGCATCAGGTTGACGGTGCCGAAATAGATCAGCAGTACCCAGAGTAATTCCGGGATGCCGCGAACCAGTGTCGAATAGGTGCCGCCCAGCCATTGCAGCGGCTTGTGCGGCGAGGTCTTGGCCAGGGCGCCGAGCAGGCCGAGTACCAGCCCCAGGCAGAGGGCCGTGAGCGCCAACTTGACGGTCATCAGCGCGCCGGCGGCAAGCGCCGGGCCGAATCCGTAGAGATCGATCATCATGGGTAGGAATTCATATCGCGGCAGGCTTTGCTAAGGGCCGGCGCTGCCAGAGAGCTGCGCCGGCCAGGCACGTCAATATCAATAGATATTGAACGGGAAGTACTTGTCGTTGATCTTTTTATAGGTGCCGTCGGCCACGATTTCTTTCAGGGCAGCGTTCAGCTTGTCGCGCAGCGGATCACCCTTGCGCACGGCGATACCGATCTTGTCGCTTTCCACCACCGGGTCGCCCTTGAATTCGTAAGCACGGCCAGCATCGGTTTTCAGCCAGTCGTAGTTCACGTATTTGTCCGCCAGGATCGCGTCGACGCGGCCGGAGGTCAGGTCCAGGTAGGCGTTATCCTGGGTGTCGTAAAGCTTGGTGGTGATGTCGCTGCCCATTTCATCTTCCAGCCAGGTGCCGGCGAGGGTGGAGCGTTGTGCCCCGATGACCTTGCCGTTGAGTGAGGCTTTATCGGTTTTGAAGTCGACATTTTTTGGCGCGATGAATTGCAGTTTGTTGGAGTAGTACGGGTCGGTGAAGTCCACGGCCTGCTTGCGTTCTTCAGTGATCGATAGCGACGAGACCAGGAAGTCGAACTTCTTGGCGTTCAGGGCCGGGATGATGCCGTCCCAGTCGGAAGTGACCACTTCGCACTCGACTTTCATCTTGGCGCACAAGGCATCGCCAATGTCCTTATCGAACCCCACGACCTGGCCGCTGGCGTCCTTGTTGTTGAACGGCGGATAGGCCGCTTCGATGCCCATCTTCAGCTTTTCGGCCGCCATGGCGCTGGCCGAAAAGACCAGGCTGGCCGCTGCGGCCAGGAGGAATTTCTTGTAGGTCTGCATGTGTACTGCTCCGTTAGCGGTTGCTGGACATGAATTGTTTGCAGCGCGCCGAAAGCGGGTTCTCGAAGACCTGCTGTGGCGATCCTTGCTCCTCGACCAGGCCTTGATGAAGAAACACGACTTCGCTGGAAACCTGACGGGCGAAGCCCATTTCATGGGTGACCAGCAGCATGGTGCGTCCTTCTTCGGCCAGGGCGCGGATCACACTAAGTACTTCCTGGACCATTTCCGGGTCAAGGGCGGAGGTGGGTTCGTCGAATAGAATCACCTTGGGCTGCATCGCCAGGGTGCGGGCGATGGCGGCGCGATGTTGCTGGCCGCCGGACAGCTCGGCCGGGTAGGCGGGGCGTTTGTCGGCGATTCCGACCTTGGCCAGCAGCGCTTCGGCGACTTCGACGGCCTCGGCCTTGCTCTGGCCAAGCACCCGGCGCGGGGCTTCGATGATGTTATCGAGCACGCTCATGTGCGGCCAAAGGTTGAAGTTCTGGAAGACAAAACCGATCTCGCTGCGCAGGCGATTGATCTGTTTGCCGTCGGCGGCCACCAGTTCACCGTTTTTCGCGGCCTTGAGCTTGAGCTCTTCGCCAGCCACCAGGATCTGGCCCTGGTTGGGGTTTTCCAGCAAGTTAATGCAACGCAGGAATGTGGACTTGCCGGACCCGGAGGATCCGAGGATCGAGATCACATCGCCGTCGCGGGCGGTCAGCGAGACGCCTTTGAGCACCTCCAGCTGTCCGTAGCGTTTGTGCAAATTGCGAATTTCAAGCGCGGGCGTGGCTTGGGCCATGTGCGGTCCTCATGATATGTGCTCCCTTGCTGTTGGCAGCCTTCCTTGGCGAGGCGGCCAAGCTAGCATGCGTCCGAATGGCCGCCAACAGCGCGACGGGCGGTAAACCGGTGATGTGCGGCAGGTTGTCGCATCGGCACAGCAGACTGTCGCGCCATCAACAACCGAACGGCCGTTTGAACCTTGTTTACCGGTGAAAGGCCCGGGGAGTCGCGTAAAAAAAGGCGCGATGGTGCCAGCTTTGGGCGGGGGTTGGAAGGGTTAACCGGATGAGCGTGCCTATTCCGATTGGCATTCGCCTCAACTTCCAATCGGTCTGAACGTCGGTGTTCATAAATCGATCAAACGAAGAGGCGTCCCATATCAGGAGTTGTTGTCATGAAGTCGCTATTTTGCCTCGTCGTGCTAGGCGCGCTGCTTTTTCCCGTCATGCTCAACGCCACCAACCTCGCTCCTGTAGACAACACAGGCGTCCAAGTCCAACCCATGCAGCAGAACGGCATCACTTATCTGTCCGGCGGTATCGGCGAGGACGAAGCCCGAGCCATCGAGCAGGCCCAGGGTTACAACTTGCACATGACCTTTGCGATCGGCCCGGAAAACAAATACGTCCCGGACGTGGACGTGACCGTGCAAAAGGTATCGGGAGAAATAGTGCTGACCCTCAGCGATGCAGGGCCGCTGGTTTATGTGCAACTGCCACCGGGCAAGTACAACGTGGTGGCGACGCGCAATGGTGAAGCGCGGCGCGACACGGCTGAGGTAGACAGCGGGGCCGCGCGCAAACTGGTGTTCCATTGGAACAGTGACGAATAGCCGGCCGGCTTATTCGGCGGCGGATTCTTTTTCCAGGACTTGGCGATAGCGGTCCAGCGCCTCGCTGAAGTCCTTGATGAACTCCGGTGTGCTAAGCCAGCGCTGGGCGGTCTCGCGGTCCATCTCATCGACCCACATGCGGTAGTCCACCAACATGTCGGCGGCCAGGTTGGTCGCCGCCATGCTTTCGTTTTCGGCGTTTTTCAGGTCGAGCAGACCTGGGCGTTCGATGATCATTTCGCTAACATTTGCCAGCAGCGTATCAAGCATTTCACTGCGGCTGATGGCCTCGGCGTCGCGCAACTTGGCGAACAATTCCAGGACGTAGACCGGAGGCTGGGCGGTGGCGTGGGCCGGGTCGCCATACGTCGGGATCGATTTGCGCCCGGTCATGCGGATTTGCTTGGCTGTGTCTTTGGCGCGCTTGGCGCGTTTTTGCTGTTTGTTCAATGAGGCCATTGGGCTTCGGTTTCCAATTCGTTAGGGGACGGTGCCCGGCTCAGTCGATTTTCGGCACGGTAAAGCGGAATTCGCTGCCCTGGCCTGGCCGGCTTTCGGCGTGCAGTTTACCGCCATGGGCCTGGACAATCCCCTTGGAAATGTACAACCCCAGCCCGGTGCCGTTCGGGTTGCCTTCCTTGGTCGTCCAGTAGCGCTCGAAAACATGGGGCAATTGCTCTGGCGCAATGCCTTCACCGGTGTCGCGGACACTGAACACGATCTCGTTACCGACGGACATCGCACTGATCCCCACCGAGCCCTGTTGCGGCGTGAACTTGATGGCATTGCCGATCAAGTTGGACAGTACCTGGAACAGCCGCTCGGGATCGGCGTTGATCCGCAGGTTGGGTTCGGCATGGAAGGAAATGTCGATGGCCTTGGCGGTGGCCAGCGGTGTCAGCAGCGAACAGGCGTCTTCGAAGATCTGGCTGACATTCATCGGCTGGGGATTGATGGTGTAGCGCCCGGCATCGATGCGCGAGGTGTCGAGCAGGTCTTCCAGCAGCGCGTTCATGCGGCTGGTGGCCTGCTGCATGGTATCGATGGCGGAAGAGATTCGTTTGGAACTGTGGGAGCCGTCGGAGCTGAAGGCCTTTTGCATCATGCCGCAGAGCATGGAAATGACCGTCATCGGGCTGCGCAGGTCATGGGACACCACGGCCACCAGCTCATCGCGGGCTTGCACGGCCTGGCGTTCCTTTTGCACCTGGCGGGCCAGGTCGTTTTCCAGGGCCGAGCGCCGCAGGTCGTTGGCGGCGAACAGATCGCCATGGGTCCATTGGGTGCTGATGCCGGCCATTTCGACTTTCCAGATCTCGAAAGATGTCCGGGGCCGCAGGCGCAGGCCGGTCTCGCTGTTTTCCACGGCCAGGGGTTTTTGCGGGTCGCCGCTCCATTGGAGGGTTTGCTTCACTTCGGGACGGAACCACAGCACGCCGTTTTCCACCGGTTTGGGCAGGTGGATCGCCAACACGCCGCTCGCCACATCCTGATAAGCCTTGGCAGGTGCGAAGACGCTGCCCAGGTTGTGGTGGGCGAACACCGGTTGGCCGGTTTCCAGAATCCATTTGTGCAGCTCGCGGATTTGCTCAGGTTCTGGGCATTGGCCGTGGCGATGCAGCTTGTTGTTCTCGAAAATCGCCACACCGCTGGCCCCTGTCAGGTCCATGAGGCGTTGCGGCTCGTGGGACAAGCCATCGAAGACATTGTCGCTGGACTCGGCCATGGCAGTGGCGAGGACCTTGAGGTCTTCCAACTTGGCGTCCCGTTGCCGGGTGAGTTCCAGGGCCTGCATGGCGCTGATCTGCAGCGACAGCACCTGGCCGATAGTCTGGCAGGCCATGCGCATTTCATGGGGCACCAGCAATGGCTGGCGATTGCCGCAACTGATCAGCCCCCACAAGCGCTCGCCTTCCATCAACGAGATGCTCATGGACGACAGCACGCCCATGTTTTTCATGTACTGACGGTGGAGCGGCGAGACGCTGCGCAATGTGGCAAAGCTCAGGTCCAGGGGCGCCAGGGTATCGGGCCGCAGCTCCGGGACCAGCGGTACCGGTGCGTAGTCGGCGTTGGGAATGATACGCAGCCAGTTGGTGCGATACAGCTCACGGGCCTGTTCGGGAATATCCGACGCTGGGAAAAACAGCCCTTTGTAGAGTTCCATTGAAGGTGCGCTGGCCTCGGCGATCACCTGGCCGTGGCCTTCTTCCTCGAAGCGATAGATCAGCACCCGGTCGTAACCGGTCATGGCCTGGATTTCCCGCACGCTGATTTCGTACAGGGCCTGGAGGGTTTTTGCACTTTGCAGGCGTTGCAGCATGCGGCCCAGGTTGGCCTCGCCGCTGACGCCTTCGGGGCGATAGTCGCTCAGGTGCTGTTCCAGTTCGACGATCAGGGCCCCCTGATGGCGATGCACCAGGGCATCAAAGCGCTGCTGGTTCACGACAATGGCCACGGGCACGTTGTCGCTATCCGGGGCGGCGCGACAGGCGACGAGGATCGCCTCGGCCTGTTCCAGCCCCAACAGTGCGTCGAGGGTCTGGCCCAACAGCCTGTGGGGATCGTGCGCCATCAACTGCAACACGTTGGCGCTGACCTGACGGATCACGAAATCGGGCTCGGACAGCATCAACAACACACCATGAGGCTGAATGGCCCCGGGGAAGCGAATCGGTTCGTCTGCGCAATTGGCCAGCAGTTCTTCGAAGGCTTCCTGGTTTTCCGGGGTCATAACAGTACCTTTTGGCTGTCCAGCCAGTGTTCAAAATGAGTGAACGTCGCCTTGGCGGCGCGTGTGACTTCGAGCGTCCGGGCCTCGCCAAGGTTCCTGTCGTCCAGGTATTGGAGGAAATCCTTCCAGCGTCGGCCGGTGAGTTCGCCATACACATTGAGAAAGGCCGCGCCACTGGACGCATCAAGACCGAGCTGCTCGGCCACCCTGCGCCGCAGGATCTGGCCGCCGAGGGTTGCGCCTTCCAACACATAGGAAACGCCGAGGGCGGCGGCTCGGGAGTCTATTCGTGGCAGTGCCTGGCAGGTGGGTAGTGCCTCGATAGCGGCGTCATCCAGGCCCAGAGCCGCGAGATCGGCCCGCAATACCGGGAGTTTGATGCGCAAGGATTGGTCCAGCCCGGTTGGAATCAGCGCCAGCCTGTGAAGCCGCTGCTCCAGGGGCTGATAAAAACCGTAGTAGGCCGCCATCAAGCGCCGGTATAGGTCCAGGTCCAAATCTGGCGAGAAAAACGGCAGGCGTTTTTCCAGGGCGACGTGCAGTTCCGCGGTTTCGGTCCGCAATGTCTGGATCAGGGAAGGGGGGGAAGAGGCCGGTGACACGCGGGATGGAGCTCATTGAGTGGCGCGTTGCTGGAAAAAAAGCGCATCAAGCTTACATGGGTTTTTTGAGTGCGCGACCATTGGGTATCGGCTTTTTATTCCTTGAAGTCGCTGCGCCCGATTGCCCCTTCCTCAAGGCGTGCCTGTTCGCGATCCAGCGCGTTGCGCAGCTCTTCTTCGGTGGGGAGCACCAATTGATACTGGCTGGCGAATAGCTGTTCATTGCCCTGCAACACGGAATAACGCACAACCGACTCATCCTTTTGAGCGCAGAGAATGATGCCCACGGTAGGTTTGTCGTCGGGGCCGCGCTTGAGGTCATCGTAGAGACGCACATACATATCCATCTGGCCGATGTCCTGGTGGCTGAGCTCGCCGCGCTTGAGATCGACGATCACAAAGCACTTGAGCAGGTAGTTGTAGAAGACCAGGTCGATGTAGAAGTCTGTGCTTTCGGTGCTGATGCGCTGTTGGCGTGCGACGAAGGCGAAGCCTTTTCCCAGTTCCAGAAGGAAGCCTTGTAGCTGGTCGATCAAGGCCTGTTCGAGATCGGTTTCCAGCAGCATGCCGGTATTGGGTAGCCCAAGGAACTCAAGGACCACCGGATCCCTGACGATGTCCCTGGGACCGAAATCCAGTTTCTCAAGATTGATGGCCGCTTCCTGCTCTACCGCAGGTCGGTCGCGACTTGCCAGGAGACGTTCGTAATAGAGCGTGCCGATCTGGCGTTCCAACGCGCGGGTGGACCAGTTTTGAGTGACGGCTTCGTTCATGTACCACCGACGTGCATTCGCATCTTCTATGCGTAGCAGCGTTCGATAGTGAGTCCAGCTCAATTCGTGACGCAGTGCGTCACAGATTGGAAACGCCTGATAAAAGAGGCGCATGTAGCGCAAATTTGAAGCATCAAATCCCTTCCCAAACCGCGACGTCAGCACCTTCGCCAGCGACGGTAGCAACCTTGCGCCGTAAGCCGCCCGCTCGGCGCCGCCCTGCTCGAACTCGATGATGTGCCGGCCGATCTGCCAGCAGGGTTGTACCTGGAGCGTATCGATGGCTCGCAGGACCTTCTGGCGAGCCTGACGAATCAGCTCGCCGAGTTCGTTGATCAAGGGGGCAAGCTGTGGGTCCTCCTGGGGCAGCAGTGGCGTCATCGCAGTGTCCAGCCATTGAGGGGGGGCGGACCGCAAGGATGCTCCAGGCGACGTCTCGATGATGCCGGACGGGGCTGATTGCTTGGAGGGAAAAATAACTGATTTATGCAGGACGGGGATGACGCCGTCCTATGTCCGTTGGCCTTGGTGCGTAGGAGCTATCCCTACAGCCTGTAGTCAAGCGCGAGTCCCTTCGCTGCTCAGACCTTACCTTGCGCCAGAGCCTGGGATGCGGCGACATAATCAGCCTGGAATTGCTTGCTCTCCACCCAGTCCAGCGCCGTCTGCTCATCGACACCCGTGGTCAGGCGGCGATATTCGATCAGGGCGGTAATGATGAAGTCAGTGGCTTCTTCCTCACCTTCCTGCTCCAGCACCAACTCCAGCAGTGGATGGCCCAGGAAGGCCGTGCACATGGCCTGTTGGCTGATCTTTTCGGCGGCACCCATCAGTTGGAACAGGTCCGATAGGTCCACGGTTTCCAGATCGATGCGCTCATCGTTCGGGTCGAGGAAGTCATTCGGCGCAGTGGCGCGCTTAACCCGGTTCTGCTTGGCTTTCACCTTGGCGCGCTGGTTTCGTTTCTGCTGTTTGTTGACCGATGCCATGGGTCGGTTCCTTGCTGGAAAATAAGGCCACCTATCCTACAGCTTCAACGCGGACGCTTCGAATCTCAATCCACGATGAAGAGCGTAGCCCCCGATGAAGTGGAGGATCGATGAGGTTCGGCCTGGTCGGCGACCTGGTAGCTCATGCCGGCCTTGAGCAAAAATTGCCGACCGTCTTCGAGTTCAGTATTGAGCTCGCCCTTGAGGCAAAACAGGATATGGCCCTTGGTGCACCAATGGTCGGCCAGGTAACCGGCTGTATATTCCACCATCCGTACCCGAATATGCCCGAATTGCCGCGTGCGCCAATAAGCGGTTCCGGTGATGCCCTTGTGCTCGGTGGGTTCGATGGTTGACCAATCGGTGGTGCCGAAGGGAATGCCGGTGATGTCCATGTCGACTCGCTTGCTGGAGGGGAGCGGACGAATGTAGCTGAGTCTGTGTGGCGGAGAAAGGAATCGTCGGCAACAGGCACTTTGGCAAATGTCCTTCTGATGCCGCTGGCGCCTACATGCTGTCCTGGAGTTTGGCTTGATGAGCCATCCAGCCATGGATATAACTCAATATCTGCTGGGTTCCTGCCTCGGTTTCTACCAACTCGATAGGACGATAGCCATTCAGGTGGATGTTAGGTTGTTCCATCCATTTGAACGCCTTACCTCGATTCCCTCGAATGGGAATAACCAATTCAAGGACCTGTTGTAATAAATCGGGACGTGCATACCAGGACTCTGGTTTTACCGTCGCCTTTCGTCCGGGGATTACTCGAGGTAGCTGACAGGCAGCGAGCTCCGCGTGAGTGATATGAGTACGCACCCAATGAGCCGTGTCGGCTAGCTCGGTATTAGGAATTCGTTCGTGGTTGGTCGTGGGAATAACGACACCCACCCTGACAGTCGTGTGTGTACGAATCATCTGGAGGGCCGGGGCGATATCGGTGTCGTTTGTGACAAACACAGCATGATCAATCGCCCCGGTAATCGCGTCGTGATACGCGTGCAGAGACAGGTTCACATCGCTCTGCTTTTCCTCGATTTTCCAGGCCTGGATTTCTTCGCATTCACGAGGGGCGCGATCCGGATGGCGAGAATCGACAACTTTCACCTTCATCCTATTGACCGCATAGTAGCCTTCCACCAAGTCGATGCGTTCGCCGGACAGCTTGCGCAAGGCCGTGTGATAGCGAGCTTGAGACGAAACTGAGTCCTGTGCTCGTGCCACGGATTCGATGATTTTGGCTGTGAAGAATTTTATCGAGGGGGCGGCAAGCAGTGATGGTTGTCTGACGAGGTTGTCATTGTCCTTGATCAGCACAGATGGCAGGACGTGTTTTTCAAACAGTGGCAATAAATCGAGCCATTTATATGCGGTTCCCCTCAGGCAACCGTAGTAGAAGTTGTAGCCATCGATGTAGATACGGGTGCGCAGAGGTTCGAGCTCGGGCGATCCCTACATATCTCATGCTCCAGAAACGAAAAAACCGGCTTGCGCCGGCTTTTTCCCCCTCCAACCAGATGGTCAGGCCACACCGGTCACGAGGGTTAGTTGTTGGGGGCAGTATTACGCAGATTCTGCGTGTGACGCAAATTTTCACTGCGTTTGACGCAAACTCGATTCCGGAATGGTAGAGCCCATCAGGATCGGCGTGAGGGAAGAGGTTAATCGCTCACGATGCGGCGATCAAAGACAGAAACGAGCAGCAACACTTATGCTGGCTGGTCCATCAGGGCTGCCCAAAAAAGACTGGCGGGTGGCACAAGGAAACGCGGGCAATAAAAAAACCCGATCAATTGCTTGATCGGGGTTTTCGGTATTTGGTGCCCAGAGACGGAATCGAACCGCCGACACGGGGATTTTCAATCCCCTGCTCTACCGACTGAGCTATCTGGGCAACGGGGCGCATTAAACGGGTTTTTCAGGGGGGCGTCAAGCAAGTTTTCAAAAAATATTTAATTATTACCGTCGCTTACGATCCGCCCCCGCGCTGAACAGCTTATTCGGACGGCGGTACGTAGCCTTCGGCCTTGGCGTATTCTTCGCCGGAAAAGTACTTGTCCATCTCGCCCTGAAGGTATTTGCGATCTTCGGCGTTCATCATGTTCAGGCGTTTTTCATTGATCAGCAGGGTCTGGTGTTTCTGCCAGTCGGCCCAGGCCTTGGCCGAGACGTGGTCAAAAATATCCTGGCCCTTGGCGCCCGGGAATGGAGCACGTTCCAGGGCGGGCAGTTCTTCTTTGTACTTGCGGCACATGATGGTGCGGGTCATTGCAACTCTCCTGCGTTCATTACGGCGGCCGCGCGTTCGAGCAAGGTTTTGACCGGGGCGGCAAGGCCCAGGCGCGGCGGGGTGGCGAGGTTATACCAGAGCCAGTCGGCCTCGGCCACGTGATGGCCGGTTTCCCGGACCCGGACCAGCCAGGGTTCGATCGCCAGCTGGAAGTGGCTGAAGGTGTGCACCAGGCCCGGCATTTCGTGTTGGCTGCCGAATTCCAGCGAGTGTTGCAGGGCCAGGTGCTGCAGGGCGTCGAGGTCGTCGAGTTCCGGCAGGCTCCCCAGCCCGCCCCACAGCCCGGTGGAAGGGCGACGGTAAAGCAGGATCGCGCCCGCGTGGTTGGCCAGCATGGGCATCAAGGTGCGCTTTTTCGGCACCTCCTTGCGCGGCTTGGGGATCGGATAGCGGGTTTCCAGGCCCAGCATATGGGCCTCGCAGCCTTGCTTCAGCGGGCAGAGCAGGCAACTGGGCTTGCTGCGGGTGCAGAGCGTGGCGCCCAGGTCCATCATCGCCTGGGTGTAGGCGGTGACGCGGTCCTGTGGCGTGAAACGCTCGGCGGTGGCCCAGAGCTGTTTCGCCACTTTGGGTTCGCCCGGATAGCCCTCTTGGGCGGTGAAACGCGCCAGCACCCGCTTGACGTTGCCATCGAGGATCGGCGCCCGCAGGCCCATGCTGATGCTGGCGATGGCGCCGGCGGTGGACAGGCCGATGCCCGGCAGCTCGGTGAGTTTTTCCACGTCCCGGGGGAATTCGCCGCCGTACTGCTCGACGACGATTTTCGCGGTCTTCTGCAAGTTGCGCGCACGGGTGTAGTAACCCAGCCCGGTCCACAGGTGCAGCACTTCGTCCTCCGGCGCGGCGGCCAAGGCTTGAACGGTGGGCAGCGAGGCCATGAACCGGTCAAAGTAATTGAGCACGGTACTGACCTGGGTCTGTTGCAACATGATTTCCGAGACCCACACCCGATAGGGCGAGATGGCTTGTTGCCAGGGCAAATCGTGACGCCCGTGGCGGTCGAACCAATCCAGTACCGCGGTGGAAAACTGCTCGGCTCTCATCGCTTGAACAGCCCCTTGAGCGCATCTTTCAGTTCGGGGCTGACCTTGTCGCCGAGCTTCTCATCGATCTTATCGCCGAGCCGATCGCCGGCCAGCTTCGCCGCGACCTTGCCCAGCCCGTCGTTGTCCAGGCGGCAGGCCTTCGCGCCCAGTTCCAGGGGACCGCGGCAGCGCAACGGCCATTCGACATCGGCGTAGCGCTCGTTGACCTGGCAGGCCGGGTCGGGCATGTCGCTCTTGTCGCCGTCGACGATGGCGCCGACGCGGTAGTCCATGCCCAGCACTCGCAGGTCGATATCGCCGTTGCCGTTGACGGTCATGCCGGGAATACGGACTTTCAGGTCCGGGTTGTGGGCAACGCCATTGTTGAAGGTGAGATTGCCGTTGAGTTGCTGGAACGGCGTGTCCTTGCCCCGGGGCTCGCCACTGAGGGACTTGCGAGTGAGGGTAGCGATGCCTTTGCACAATTGCTGTTCGAGATTGGCATTGAGCAGCATGCCATCGTTGATGACGAACCCGGCGTTGCCGTTGAGGCTGTCGATCAGGGCCTTCTGGCTATTGACGGTGGCGGTGATCGCGCTGTTGAGCGTGACCAGGCCTTTGACCGGCGGATTCTTGCCCTGGCTTTCGATGATCTTCTCGGCGGGGACCCGGTTGATGCGAGGCTGCAGGCTCAACTGTGGCGTAGGCTGGCGCACATCCAGGGTGCCCTTGGTTTCGAAGTTGCCGCTGTACAGATCACCCCGCAGGTTCTCCAGGGTCAGCAGGCCGCCCAGGCCGGTGGCCTTGAGCGCGGCGTTCTGGATCGGCAGTTTATCGAGGGTCAGTTGCCCGAAGGGCAGGTCGGCATCGAGGTCCAGCTTGCCCAGGCGCTCCACCGGAATCAGCCGAGCGTTACTCCAGGCACCCTGGGTCGGAGCGCTCGGCAACGGTGTGCTGCCGGCACCGGCCATGGCGCTGGCTGCGGTGTTGCTGACTTCCGCCTCACGGGCCGCCTTGGAACTGTCGGCTTCGGCGGATGTTGGCGGAAGGTAGCGGTCGACGGTGAAGGTGTCGGCCTTGAGCTGCACGCGCAGGGCCTGCTTGGCAAAGTCTGCCACGGCGATACGGCCGCTGAAGTGGCTGTCGTCGCCCTTCAGGTTGATGTCGTTGAATGCGACGCTGCTTGGCGTGCCGGCAATGCGGCTGGCCAATTCGACCTTGCTCAGGCTGCCTTCGGCCATGGCCGGGAGTGTCTGGCCGACGCTGTCGACGAACTTCGCCAGGTCGAACTGGGCGATCGATATTCCACCATTCAATTGCGGGCTCTTGTCGAGGTCGTTGACCTTCAGCTCACCGAGGGCGCGCAGTTGGTTGAGCGACAGCTTGATACCGGTCCATTCGGCGACGTTGGCCGCCTTGTCCAGGAACAGTTGCCCCTGGGCGGCGAAGTTCAGGGTCTTGCCCTGCAACGGGTCGCCGGTGGCCTCGCCGGACAGTTTCAGGTCTTCGAACTTGTAGCGCTGCAAGGCGCGCTCGAAGCGCAGTTCGCCGGTCACTTCGGTGCGTACGCGCACGGCCGGCTGGTTGCTGGACAGGAATGCAGTCAGCGTCACCGGGATATTGGTGGAGTCGTGGACCGGGCCGGTGCTCAGCTGGATGCTTTCGGCGGTGAACAGCTTGCCGGTCTGCTCGTCGGTGTATTCGACCCGGGCGTTGTTCACGGTCAGGCTGTCGATGTCCAGGCGAGTCGGCTGGGCAGGTTTTTCTGCCGGGGTGCTAGCAGGCGGGGCGGGTTGTTCGGCCGGCGTCGGTGCCGGGGTGTTCGCCGTCGTCGCGGAGGCCGGCGCTTTACCGATGTCTTCCCAGTTTCCGTGACCGTTCTTGTCACGGTTGAGCCGCAGGTTCAGGCCTTCGACGCGCACATCGCTCATCTGCACTTCCCGGCGCAGCAGCGGGATCACCCGGACCGAAAGGCCGAGCATCTGCAGGTCGGCGAAAGGTTGGGTTGGATTGGCCAAGGTCGCGACGCTGGCGTCGTGCAACTCCAGGCCCAGCCATGGAAACAGGCTCCAGCCGATATCGCCATTGAGGGTCAACTCGATGTGGGCCTTGTCGCGGGCTATCTGGCGGATCTCTTCTTTGTAGTCGTTGGGATCGAACAGGTGGGTCAGGGCAAAGCCCAGGGCCACAATGATCAGCAACAGCCCGAGAAGTACCAGACCCAGGATTTTGCCGAACGCTTTCATGGGCGAATCCTTGTAGGTTGAGTTCAAAATTTAGCCGCGAGTATAACGCCCCGAGTTGGTGGCGCGTTGAGTGATCGTTCTTCCGGCAGGCCTGCCGAACAAAGACCCATGGGGACGGGGCTGGTTTCAGCCTCGGAAAAAATAAATCGTTAGTCCCCTACAGAAATCGAGCAAGCGTGCGATAAGACAGATGGCACGAAAAAGGTGATATCACTTTGGTTTTTCTGCCGCGAGCAAATGGTAATCTTTGCCCGTTCGTCCGTCCTTCTGCGACTTGATGTCGCACACTATGGAGCTTCACCAGAAAATACAGCCATGCCTGCGTGCAATGAAGGCTGAGGGTGATGCGTGGCTGGCGAACCATTCCAATAACTGGGGGATACACAATGAGCACGAGCATCACGGCGGGCGGCGTCGCCGACCAGCCAGCGTTCCTCTCCAAGGAACGCATCATCGCCAAGCCGGGTTTCAACCGGTGGCTGGTTCCACCGGCCGCACTGGCCATTCACCTGTGCATCGG
The DNA here is from genome assembly GCF_023701885.1 of Pseudomonas sp. CG7. NCBI lineage: Bacteria > Pseudomonadati > Pseudomonadota > Gammaproteobacteria > Pseudomonadales > Pseudomonadaceae > Pseudomonas > Pseudomonas sp. CG7. The sequence goes on from NZ_JABAEE010000004.1 coordinate 110,394, forward strand.
CATGGCCTACGGTTTCTCGGTGTTCTGGTTGCCACTGTCCAAAGCCTTGGGGATTACCAAGCCTGTGGCCTGTGCACCGGATATGAGCTTCATCTCGCAAGTCTTTTCGTCCCAATGTGACTGGCCGATCTCCATGCTCGGCTGGATCTACACCCTGTTCTTCATCTTCCTGGGCTGCTCGGCAGCGATCTGGGGCGGCTGGCTGGAACACGCCGGGCCACGCAAGGCCGGCGTTGTATCGGCCCTGTGCTGGTGCGGTGGCCTGCTGATTTCCGCGCTGGGTATCTATACCCATCAGATCTGGCTGATGTGGGTCGGTTCCGGCGTCATTGGCGGTATCGGCCTGGGCCTGGGCTACATCTCCCCGGTGTCCACACTGATCAAGTGGTTCCCGGACAAGCGCGGCATGGCGACCGGCATGGCGATCATGGGCTTCGGCGGTGGTGCGATGGTCGGTGCTCCGCTGGCTGCGGCGCTGATGAACCACTTCGCCTCGCCGACTGGCGTGGGCGTCTGGCAGAGCTTCCTGGTCATGGCCGCGATCTACTTCGTGTTCATGATCGGTGGCGCCTTGTCGTACCGCGTGCCGCCGACTGGCTGGAAGCCTGAAGGCTGGACCCCGGCACCGAAGAAAGCCGCGAACGCGATGATCACCCATCGCCACGTTCACGTGAATGTCGCCTGGAAAACCCCGCAGTTCCGTCTGGTATGGCTGGTGCTGTGCCTGAACGTATCCGCCGGTATCGGCATCCTCGGCATGGCTTCGCCATTGTTGCAGGAAGTGTTCGGCGGCAAGCTGCTGGGCAATGACCTGCCGTTCGGTCAGTTGGATGCTGTGCAACTGGGCCAGATCGCGGCTATCGCGGCCGGCTTCACCGGTCTGTTGAGCCTGTTCAACATCGGCGGTAGGTTCTTCTGGGCCTCGTTCTCGGATTACCAGGGTCGTAAAAACACCTATTTCGTGTTCTTCGCCCTGGGCTTTGCCCTCTACGCGCTGATCCCGAACCTCGGTCACCTGGGCAGCGTCGCGCTGTTCGTGGCGGCGTTCTGCATCATCCTGTCGATGTACGGCGGCGGTTTCGCCACCGTGCCAGCCTACCTGGCGGACCTGTTCGGTACGCAAATGGTTGGCGCCATCCACGGTCGTCTCCTGACTGCCTGGGCTGCCGCAGGCGTGCTGGGTCCGGTACTGGTGAACTACCTGCGTGAATATCAGCTGAGCATCGGCGTTGAACGTGCCGCGGCCTATGACATCACCTTGTATATCCTTGCCGGCCTGCTGGTGCTGGGCTTCCTGTGCAACCTGCTGGTCCGCCCGGTCGCCGACAAGTACTTCATGACCGACGCCGAACTGGCCGCCGAACAGGCGCTGGGCCATGACAAGGGCGCCGACAGCACCACTTCGCTGGAATGGAAAGCCGCACCGGGCACCAAGCCCCTGGCGATCGCGGCCTGGCTGGTGGTGGGCATTCCGTTGGCGTGGGGTGTGTGGGTGACCCTGCAGAAGACGGCGGTGTTGTTCCGCTAAGCGACAATATGGATAGGCCCGAATCCATTGGAGACGGGCCAACCTTGTGGGAGCGAGCTTGCTCGCGATGGGGGCGTGTCAGTCGACATCATTGTCTGCTGACCCACCGCTATCGCGAGCAAGCTCGCTCCCACAGTCGTTTTGGGTGATGGCACAGACTTGTACGCACATGTCTAGCACCGACAGCCCGGGCTTCAGCCCGTCAGTGATGTCACCTCTTTTGTTTCTGTTTGCCGCTCGCGCCCCTATAATGGCTGCCTTTTTCGCCCAATGATTTTGCGGAGCTGGTGATGGCCGAACGTAAGGCGTCTGTCGAGCGCGACACTCTGGAAACCCAGATCAAAGCCTCGATCAACCTAGATGGCACCGGTAAGGCCCGGTTTGATATCGGTGTGCCTTTTCTTGAGCACATGCTGGACCAGATCGCCCGTCACGGGCTGATCGACCTGGACATCGTCAGCAAGGGCGACCTGCATATCGACGACCACCACACGGTGGAAGACGTCGGTATCACCTTGGGCCAGGCCTTTACCAAGGCCATCGGCGACAAGAAGGGCATCCGCCGCTACGGCCATGCCTACGTGCCGCTCGATGAAGCGCTGTCGCGCGTGGTCATCGACTTCTCCGGCCGCGCTGGCCTGCAAATGCATGTGCCCTATACCCGTGCCACCGTCGGCGGCTTCGACGTTGACCTGTTCCAGGAATTCTTCCAGGGCTTCGTCAACCACGCCAACGTGACCCTGCACATCGACAACCTGCGCGGGCACAACACCCACCACCAGCTCGAAACCGTGTTCAAGGCGTTCGGCCGCGCGCTGCGCATGGCTGTGGAGCTCGACGACCGCATGGCCGGCCAGATGCCTTCCACCAAAGGCGTCCTGTAATGCAGACGGTCGCGGTTATCGACTACGGCATGGGCAACCTGCACTCGGTGGCCAAGGCCCTCGAGCACGTGGGCGCCGGCAAGGTGCTGATCACCAGCGATGCCGACGTGATTCGCGAAGCCGACCGGGTGGTGTTCCCCGGCGTCGGGGCGATTCGTGATTGCATGGCCGAGATTCGTCGCCTGGGCTTCGACAAGCTGGTGCACGAAGTCAGCCAGGACCGTCCGTTCCTCGGTATTTGCGTGGGCATGCAGGCCTTGCTCGATCGCAGTGAAGAGAACGACGGTGTCGATTGCATTTCGCTGTTTCCAGGCCAGGTGAAGTTCTTTGGCAAGGGCCTGCATGAAGACGGCGAGCACTTGAAAGTCCCGCACATGGGCTGGAACGAAGTGAAGCAGGCGGTGGATCACCCGCTGTGGCACAACATTCCGGACCTGGCGCGTTTCTACTTCGTGCACAGCTACTACATCGCCGCCGGCAATGCGCGGCAGGTGGTGGGCAGCGGTCACTATGGCGTCGATTTCGCCGCGGCCCTGGCCGACGGTTCGCGCTTCGCCGTGCAGTTCCACCCGGAGAAGAGCCATACCCACGGCCTGCAACTGTTGCAGAACTTCGCGGCATGGGACGGGCGCTGGTAATGGCCCGCAAGAAACCGCCGATCCTCACCCTCACGCCCGAGCAGGAGAGTGAAGCGAACCGCAAGATCCAGCGGTTCATGGAGGAACGTTTCGAGCTGGACCTGGGCTCGTTCGAGGCGGCGGAAATTCTTGACCTGTTTACCCGCGAAATTGCTCCGCACTATTACAACAGGGCGATTTTCGATGTGCAGGCGCACCTTAAAGAAAGGTTCGAAAGCATTGAAAGCGACTTGTGGGCGCTCGAGAAAAACTGATTCCCGAGCCAAGCTGAATACTCGTATTTAAGGGTTTGCCAGATGCTGATTATCCCCGCTATCGATCTCAAGGACGGCGCTTGCGTGCGTCTGCGCCAGGGCCGCATGGAAGACTCCACGGTGTTTTCCGATGACCCGGTGAGCATGGCCGCCAAGTGGGTGGAAGGCGGCTGCCGTCGCCTGCATCTGGTCGACCTCAACGGCGCCTTCGAAGGGCAACCGGTCAATGGCGAAGTGGTCACGGCCATCGCCAAGCGCTATCCGAACCTGCCGATCCAGATCGGCGGCGGCATTCGCTCGCTGGAAACCATCGAGCACTACGTCAAGGCTGGCGTGAGCTACGTGATCATCGGCACCAAGGCTGTGAAAGACCCGGCTTTCGTCGCCGAAGCCTGTCGCGCGTTCCCTGGCAAAATCATCGTTGGCCTGGATGCCAAGGACGGTTTCGTCGCCACCGATGGCTGGGCTGAAATCAGCACCGTGCAGGTCATCGATCTGGCCAAGCAGTTTGAAGCCGACGGCGTGTCCTCGATCGTTTATACCGATATCGCCAAAGACGGCATGATGCAGGGCTGCAACGTGCCGTTCACCGCTGCACTGGCCGCTGCCACCAAGATTCCGGTGATCGCTTCCGGTGGTATCCATAACCTGGGTGACATCAAGTCGCTGCTCGACGCCAAGGCGCCGGGCATCATCGGCGCAATCACCGGCCGTGCGATCTATGAAGGCACCCTCGACGTCGCTGAAGCGCAAGCTTTCTGCGATTCGTACAAAGGCTGAGGACTGACCATGGCGCTGGCCAAACGCATCATCCCTTGCCTGGACGTGGACAACGGCCGGGTGGTCAAGGGCGTCAAGTTCGAGAACATCCGTGATGCCGGCGACCCGGTGGAAATCGCCCGTCGCTACGACGAGCAGGGTGCTGACGAGATTACCTTCCTCGACATCACGGCCAGCGTCGATGGCCGCGACACCACGTTGCACACCGTCGAGCGCATGGCCAGCCAGGTGTTCATCCCGCTGACCGTGGGCGGCGGCGTGCGCACCGTGCAGGACATCCGCAACCTGCTCAATGCCGGGGCGGACAAGGTGTCCATCAACACTGCCGCGGTGTTCAATCCGGAATTTGTCGGCGAAGCGGCCCAGCACTTCGGCTCGCAGTGTATCGTCGTCGCCATCGACGCGAAGAAGGTCTCCGGCCCGGGCGAAACCCCGCGCTGGGAAATCTTCACCCATGGCGGGCGCAAACCCACGGGCCTGGACGCCGTCGAGTGGGCGAAGAAGATGGAAGGCCTCGGGGCGGGTGAAATCCTGCTGACCAGCATGGACCAGGACGGTATGAAAAACGGCTTCGACCTCGGTGTCACCCGTGCCATCAGCGATGCGCTGGGCATTCCAGTCATCGCTTCCGGCGGTGTTGGCAACCTGCAGCACCTGGCCGACGGCATTCTTGAAGGTCACGCCAGTGCGGTATTGGCGGCGAGTATTTTCCACTTCGGTGAATACACCGTGCCGGAAGCCAAGGCCTACATGGCTCATCGCGGTATCTGCATTCGCTGATCGCTGGACACCATGGCGGGCCCAAGGCACTCTTGGGCACACCATGGATTGCGGTAGCCCGACATGCTCAAACGCCTCGTTCTTGCCTTTGCCGGTGCCACGTTGCTGCTCGCAGGCACCGTCCGTGCGGCTGATACATCGCTGGTGTTGCTGACGGAAAACTTCCCCCCGTACAACATGGCCAAGAACGGCAAGAACTTCGCTCAGGACGAAAATATCCAGGGCATCGCCGTGGACATCGTCCGCGAAATATTCAAGCGCGCCGATATCTCCTATAGCCTGACGCTGCGTTTCCCTTGGGAGCGCATCTACAAACTCGCCCTGGAAAATCCGGGCTACGGAGTGTTTGTCATGGCGCGGTTGCCGGAGCGTGAAAAGCTGTTCAAATGGGTCGGCCCCATCGGTCCGGACGACTGGATCTTGCTCGCCAAGGCCGACAGCAAGATCACCCTCGACTCGCTGGAGCAGGCGCGCCAATACAAGATCGGTGCCTACAAGGGCGACGCGATCGCCGAGACGTTGGCCAAGCAAGGGCTGAAGCCGATGGTCGTGCTGCGCGATCAGGACAATGCCCGAAAGCTGGTCAATGGCCAGATCGACCTATGGGCCACCGGTGACCCGGCCGGGCGGTACCTGGCGCGACAGGAAGGGGTGGACGACCTCAAGACCGTGCTGCGTTTCAACAGTGCCGAGTTGTACTTGGCGTTGAACAAGGAAGTGCCTGACGACGTGGTGGCCCGGCTGCAAAAGGCCTTGGATGAGCTGCGCAAGGAAGGTGAAGTGGACGCGATCATGGCGCGGTATCTCTAAGGGTTTTACTCGCCGTGCGACCGCCTTCGTCGGATCGCCGCCCGGAGCAAGCTCGCTCCCACAATGGTTTTGCACTGGACACAATATTTGTGTTCGCAGCAGATCCCCTGTGGGAGCGAGCTTGCTCGCGAAAGCGGTGGATCAGCTTGTAGAGATGTTGGATGTGCTGGCCCCATCGCGAGCAAGCTCGCTCCCACAAGGTCAACCGGTTGTTCACAGATGCGGTGCCTGCCACAGACCCCCTGTGGGAGCGAGCTTGCTCGCGATGGGCTGCTACCGATAAACCCCATCTTTCCCATGCCCAACCATCGCCCGGTTGCTGCGCAGGCTGATCATCGACTTGATGTCGATCCATTCGATGCCCTGGGCCTTGAGCTTGGGCAGTTCGCGTTCGAGCACGGCCAGGGTCTCCGGGTAGGGATGGCCGATCATCACGGCCGAGCCTTGCCGGCGGGCCAGGTCAATGGCGATCTGGAGCTGGCCGGCTATGGCTGCTTCGGTGCGCTCGTCATCCAGGAACACATCCCGCGACACACTGGCGAGGCCGATCTTCTGCGCCTCGGCGGCGGCGACGGTCTGGGCGCTGGTGCGGCTGTCGACGAAAAACTTGTGGCGTTGCTGCAAATTCGCCATCAGCCAGGCCATGGCCTGGGGTTGGGCGGTCATGCGGCTGCCCATGTGGTTGTTGATTCCGCTGGTATAGGGCACGGCGGCGAACGCGGCGTCCAGGCGTTTGCCCAGTTCTTCGATGGGCAGTTCCGGATGCCAGGCGAATGGCCCGGTGGCCGGATCCATGGGCATGTGGAGCATGACCAGCTTGCCGGCGCGATGGGCTTCGCGGGCGAATTCGGCGGCATGGGGCGTGTCGGGCATGATCGCGGCGGTGACCGGGCCGGGGAGGGCCAATACCCGGCGATCCCGAGGCAGGTTCTGCCCCAGGTCGTCGATGATCAGGCTCAGGTACGCCTTGTGCGGCGAAGAAGGTGTGGCGGGCGCCGCGTTAACGGCTCCCGCCAGCAGGCACAGCAGGACGAAGGTGAAGCGCAAGCGCATCTCAGCGGCCGGACGTGATGTTCAACCCCTTGAGCAAGCTCAAGGCCTGGGCCAATTGATAGTCGTCGTCCTGCGGCATTGGCTTGGCCTTGGCGCCGGAGCCGGTCGGTTTGTCGGCGCCGCCGTTGCCATTGCCCAAGTGACCTTGCAGGTCGGCTTCCTTGAAGTATTCGCTATCCGCCTCGCTAGTGATCTTGGCCTTGCGCACTTCGATGTCCGGGACGATGCCCTGGGCCTGGATGGAGCGGCCGTTAGGCGTGAAGTACAGCGCGGTGGTGATCTTCAGGGCGCGCTCGTTGTTCAGTGGCAACACGGTCTGCACCGAGCCCTTGCCGAAGCTGGTGGTGCCCATGACCACGCCGCGTTTCTGGTCCTGCAGGGCGCCGGCGACGATTTCCGAGGCCGAGGCACTGCCGCCGTTGATCAGCACCACCAATGGCACGGCTTCGCTCAGGTCGTTGCCGGTGGCCGAGAAACGCAGTTCGGAATTGGCGATGCGCCCCTTGGTGTAGACGATCAGGCCCTTGGTGATGAAGTGGTCCACCACTTCCACGGCCGATTGCAGCACGCCGCCGGGGTTGTTGCGCAGGTCCAGGACCAGGCCGTTGAGTTTCTTGCCGTTGTCCTTGCGCAGCTTGGCCAGGGACTTGGCGACTTCTTCGCCGGTCTTGACCTGGAACTGAGTGATACGGATGTAGCCGTAGCCCGATTCCAGCAGTTGGCTCTTCACGCTCTTGACCTGGATGACCGCCCGGGTGAGTGTCACATCGAACGGCGTGCCGCCGTCGCGTACCAGGGTCAGGGTGATCTTCTGGCCGATCTTGCCGCGCATCTTGTCCACGGCTTCGGTCATGCTCTGGCCGCGGGTCGGTTGGCCGTTGATCTTGACGATGAAGTCACCAGCCTGGATGCCAGCCTTCGAGGCTGGCGTGTCGTCGATCGGCGAGACGACCTTGACGAAACCGTCTTCGCTGCCGACTTCGATGCCCAGGCCGCCGAACTCGCCGCTGGTGCTTTCCTGCAACTCGGCAAAATCCTCCGGCCCCAGGTAGGCCGAGTGCGGGTCAAGATTGCTGAGCAGGCCTTTGATGGCGTTCTCCAGCAGCATCTTGTCATCCACGGGCTCGACATAGGCGGCCTTGATCCGGTCCATGACCTCGGCAAAGGTGCGCAGTTCGTCCAGCGGCAGCGGCGCCTTGGTGGTCGCGGCGGTGGCGGCGGGTGCCGATGGGGCCGGTTCGGCGGCAAAAGCCAGGGGCGCACCGATCACGAGGGCGATCGTCAGGGCCAGCGAGGTGAGGCGGGACAAATGCAGCATGTCGAACGAACTCCTTAATAGGATGGGCGCGCTATCCTTGCGCACGACACCATTGGGCCGGGTCGCTGGGGCGACCCTGCTGACGAATAGCGAAATACAGCGCTGGCGTATCCTGCCCGCCACTGTTGCCGACCGTGGAGATGGACTCACCGGCCTTGACCACATCGCCCGCCGCCTTGAGCAGCGTCTGGTTGTGGCCGTACAGGCTCAAGTAACCGTTGCCGTGATCGAGGATCACCAATAGGCCGGCGCCACGCAACCAGTCGGCGAATACCACGCGCCCGCCATGCACGGCATGCACCTGGCTGCCGGCGGAAGCGCTGATCATGACCCCGTCCCACTTGGTACGGGTGTCGTCGCCGCGGGTTTCGCCGAAGCGCGCAAGCAATCGACCATTGACCGGCCATGGAAGTTTGCCTCGGGCTGAAGCAAAAGCACCGCCGAAGGTTTCGCCATCACTGGAAACCAGCGCGCCGGGGCTGGTTTTTGCCGGTTTGCGCGGGGCGTCGCCGGCGTCCGCGTCGGCCTGTGCTTCACGTAAGCGCTTTTTTTCGGCTTCCTGCTGGGCGATCAGCGCTTTCTGACGCGCTTCTTCTGCCTCTCGAGCCTGGCGGGCCAGGGTTTCCTCGATGGTTTTCAACACGTTGGCCAGTTCGGCCTGGTCCTGCTCGCGAGCCTTGAGCTTGCTGTCGCGGGCCTTCACGTCGTCATTGAGCTTGGCCAGGGCCACCTGGCGCTCCTTGCGAACCTTCTCGAGTTCTTCACGCTGGGTGTCGAGGCTGCTTTTCTGCACCAGCAACTGGGCTTGCTGCAGCTCGATGTCTTTTTCGACATTGGCCAGCTGGCGCAGGGTTTCGTTGAAATTCTTGAGTTGCTCCAGGCGGGCCTGGCTCAGGTAGTCGTAATAAGTGAGGGTGCGGGCGAATTTCTCGGGGTTCTGTTGGTTGAGCAGCAGCTTGAGGTATTCCTGGCGACCGTTCTGGTAGGCGGCCCGGGCCTGGATGGCGATCAGCTTTTGCTGCTCAGTGCGCGCGCCCTGGAGTTTTTTTTTCTCTCCATCGAGCCGCTGCAGCTCGGATTCGCTTTTCTTCAGCTCTTTTTGCAGGGCGTCGACCTGCTTCTCCAGCTTGCCCATCTCGGTTTCGGTGCCGCGCAGGTCTTTCTGCACGCTGGATTTTTCTTCCTGCAACTTGCCCAGCAGCTTTTTCAGCTCGGCAATGTCCTGGCGCGTGGCTTCCAACTGCTGTTGGGTTTGCGCGCGCTCGTCGGCAAAGGCCGGTTGAAGCAGGCAGGTCAGAGCGAGGGCTATCAGGACGCGAAGCATAGAGGCGGGCGACACCAGGGAACGGGACGGCCTAGTATGCCCGCCCCACGCTGCAAAAAAAACGCCCATTTGGGGCTGTGTGATAACTGGCCGAAAAAACACCTTGAACCCTGTGGGAGCGAGCTTGCTCGCGATGAGGCCATGACATCCAACATAGATGTTGACTGTAATACCGCTATCGCGAGCAAGGTCGCTCCCACATTGGTATGTGTTGGGTCAGACCAGGATCGAAGTCCCGGTCATCTCCGCCGGCTTCTCCATGCCCAGCAACATCAGCATGGTCGGCGCTACGTCAGCCAGCACGCCGCCGTCGCGAACCTTGAAGTCACGCTTGCCGACATAGATGAACGGCACCGGCTCGGTGGTGTGGGCGGTGTGGGCCTGGCCGGTGGATTCGTCGGACATCTGCTCGACGTTGCCGTGGTCGGCCGTGATCAACGCTTCCCCGCCGACTTTTTCCAAAGCCTCGACGATGCGACCCACGCAGGTGTCCAGGCATTCCACGGCCTTGACTGCCGCCTCGAACACGCCGCTATGGCCCACCATGTCGCCGTTGGCATAGTTGACAACGATGACGTCGTAGCGCTGGTTCTCGATGGCATCGACGATGCGGTCGGTCACTTCCGGCGCGCTCATTTCCGGTTGCAGGTCGTAGGTGGCGACTTTTGGCGACGGGATCAGGATGCGTTCCTCACCCGGGAAAGGTTCTTCACGGCCACCGGAGAAAAAGAACGTCACGTGGGCGTACTTTTCGGTCTCGGCGATGCGCAGCTGGGTCTTGCCGTTTTTCGCCAGGTAGTCGCCGAGCACATTTTCCAGGCTGCCGGCGGCGAAGGCCGATGGCGCGGGAATGCTGGCGGCGTATTGAGTCAGCATCACGAAACCGGCCAGTTTCGGCAGGCGGGCGCGTTCGAATTCCTTGAAATCGTCTTCGACAAATACGCGGGTCAGTTCGCGGGCGCGGTCGGCGCGGAAGTTCATGAACACCACGGCATCGCCGTCTTCGACTTTAACCGGCGCGCCGAGGGTGGTGGCCTTGACGAATTCGTCGCTTTCGCCGCGCTCGTAGGCGGCTTGCAGGCCTTCTTGCGCGGTGGCGGCGTGAAACTCGGCATTGCCATCGACGATCAGGTTGTAAGCCTGGGCGACTCGGTCCCAGCGGTTATCCCGGTCCATGGCGAAGTAGCGACCGATCAGGCTGGCGATCCGGCCTTTGCCCAGCGCCTTGAACGCGTCGTCCAATACTTTGATCGACGACTCGGCGCTCTTCGGTGGCGTATCGCGGCCATCGAGAAAGGCGTGCAGATAAATATTTTCAGCACCGCGCTTGGCAGCGAGTTCGGCCATGGCGACCAGGTGGTCCTGGTGGCTGTGCACGCCGCCGTCGGACAACAGGCCCATGAAGTGTACGGCCTTGCCGGCGGCCACGGCTTTATCCACGGCGGCGCAGATGGTCGGGTTTTCGAAAAATTCGCCGTCGCGGATCGATTTGGTCACGCGGGTGAAGTCCTGGTACACCACACGGCCTGCGCCGAGGTTCATGTGGCCGACTTCGGAGTTGCCCATCTGCCCGTCCGGCAGGCCGACATCCATGCCGCTGCCGGAGATCAGGCCGTTGGGTACGGTGGCCCACAAACGGTCCAGCACCGGCTTGTTGGCCGAATACACGGCGTTGGATTCGTGGCTGTCACTGTGACCGAAGCCGTCGAGAATCATCAGGACCAAAGGTTTAGGCGTGGTAGTCATGGAATCCACTCGTGGCGGGTTAAAAGAAGACGATGGAAAAGGGACGGGCAGTTTAAAGGTAAGTTCCGACGGCGTCACCGCCGGGCGGGGTTTGGCCGGCCTTGCGTGCTGTGTATACTGGCCGACATTTTAACGCCCTGGAACCTCCTTCGATGGTTGCTCACCTGATTGAATTTGCCACTAACCACTACATTCTCGTCGGTATCTTCGTCGTACTGCTGGCGTTGCTGGTTGCCCACACGATGCAGGGCGGCGGACGCAGCCTGAGCACCGGCGAGCTGACCGCGCTGGTCAACAAGGACGCCGGCGTCGTGGTCGATATCCGCCCGAGCAAGGACTACGCCGCCGGTCACATTGTCGGCGCGCTGAACATTCCTCAGGACAAACTGATCGCTCGTGCGGCCGAACTGGAAAAACACAAGGCCAAGACACTGATTCTGGTGGACGCCCAGGGCCAGCAGGCCGGTACCCTTGCCCGCGAACTGATGAAGTCCGGCTTCACCGCCGCCAAACTGTCCGGTGGCGTTGCGAGCTGGAAAGCCGACAATCTGCCCCTGGTGAAGTGACATGCCCCACGTAGTTGTCTATTCCAGCGATTACTGCCCTTATTGCTCCCGAGCCAAGCACCTGCTCCAGAACAAAGGCGTGGCTTTCGAAGAGATCAAGGTCGACGGCAAGCCGCAACTGCGCGCCGAAATGACCCAGAAGGCCCGGCGCACCTCCGTGCCGCAGATCTGGATCGGCGACACCCACGTGGGCGGTTGCGATGACCTGTTCGCCCTGGAGCGCGCCGGCAAGCTCGACGCGCTGCTCAAGGCCTGAATTCCCAATTAATAGAACCTGAGAGTAAGAAGGATCTGCGATGACTGACCAACAGAACACAGCTGCCACTGAAGAAGAAGCCGCACCGCAATTCTCCTTGCAGCGCATTTACGTTCGCGACCTGTCTTTTGAAGCCCCGAAAAGCCCGGCGATCTTTCGCCAGCAGTGGGAGCCGAGCGTAGGCCTGGACCTGAACACCCGTCAGAAAGCCCTGGAAGATGACTTCCACGAAGTGGTGCTGACCCTGTCGGTGACCGTGAAGAACGGTGACGAAGTGGCGTTCATCGCCGAAGTGCAACAGGCCGGTATCTTCCTGATCAAGAACCTGGACGCCGCTTCGATGAGCCACACCCTGGGCGCGTTCTGCCCGAACATCCTGTTCCCATACGCCCGCGAAACCCTGGACAGCCTGGTGACCCGCGGTTCGTTCCCGGCCCTGATGCTGGCTCCGGTGAACTTCGATGCCCTGTACGCGCAAGAACTGCAGCGCATGCAACAGGAAGGCGGCGCGACCGTTCAGTAAACGGCGCTCCAACGCCTGAATACAAAACCTGTGGGAGCGAGCTTGCTCGCGATGGCGGTGTATCAGTCGACATCAAAGCTGACTGACCCAATGCTATCGCGAGCAAGCTCGCTCCCACAGGTGTTTCTGGCTGGCAGCCAGGGCTCAGGCGAAGCCGTTCTGCCGCCACGCCTCATAAACCGCCACCGCCACGGTGTTGGACAGGTTCAGGCTGCGGCAGCCTTCGCGCATTGGCAGGCGCAGGCGCTGCTCGGCGGGCAGGGCGTCCAGCACGTCAGCCGGCAGGCCACGGCTTTCCGGGCCGAACAGGAACGCATCACCAGCGACGAAGCTGGCGTCATGGAACGGCCGCGAACCCTTGGTGGTAAAGGCGAACAGGCGCGGATGCCCGAGGCTCTCCAGGCAACTGGCGAGGTCGGCGTGACGCTGCAAGGTGGCATACTCGTGATAGTCGAGGCCGGCCCGGCGCAAGCGCTTGTCGTCCATGTCGAAGCCCAGCGGTTCGATCAAATGCAGGTGGCAGCCGCTGTTGGCGCACAGCCTGATGACGTTGCCGGTATTGGGCGGTATTTCCGGTTGAAAAAGGATGACGTGAAACATGCACGGCTCCGCAGATAAAGATGAGCGGCATTCTACGCCGCAAACCGACCGACGTTCGAAGCTATTGCCTCGGGTGATGGGGTCGTTGGCGATCGTCGGCATGATGGTGGGGCTGATGATCGGGCGCCTGACCACGCCCGACCCGAGCGCGTTGCAACAGGTCGAAGTGACAGACGGGGCGCTGGTGGCCTGGTTCAACAATGAACCCAAGCTCCATGGGGAAATCGTCGACGGCTCGGTGGCGCTGCTGCTCCAGGCAGAAGGCCGGCCGCAGAAGGGCCAGTTGAAAGTCAACGGCAAGGACGTGAACTGGCGGGTGCGCTTGAGTGACAAGGGGTTGTTGCTGACGCTGGTGGCGGCGCGTCCGTTGCGAGGGGAGTGGACCGGCAGCGAAGTCGATGACCGCTGGCGGTTGGAGATCCGTCTCCAGGAGCAATAAAAGAGGGAATCCCCGGCCTGCCTGTACCAAGGTCCCCAAAACGGGAGGGCTCGCGCTGAGCGCGTGGCCCTGGGTGTAAAGAAGGGAAACCTTGACCTGCCTGAATCAAGGCCCCCAAAACAGTGGGCTCGCTGAGCCCGTATAAAATGGGGAATCCCCGGCCTGCCTGTACCAAGGTCCCCTAAACTGGGTAGTGATCTAGCTATTGCAGGGGGCGTGCCAGTTTTAAATGGTTTGTCACAAAAAGACCGCTGGTGATGTGAAAAGCCCCGTATTCCGGGGCTTTTGCTTTTGTTTGTGCGTTTTTTTTCGAGCTGTGCCGATGGGGTTTGGCTTGTGGTGCATGTGCAATTGCGGTTCGCAGTGCATTGATGCGGTGCATGAAGCCTTTAAAAGCATCGTCGGATCGCCGCCCGGAGCAAGCTCGCTCCCACGGTAGCTCTGTGTCGTTCACAAAACCTGTGGGAGCGAGCTTGCTCGCGATGGGGCCTCCAAATTCAGCGAAGGGTCAAAGGCTGATCAGCCCTCATCCCCGTCATCATCATCCCCACCATCGACCTTCATCCCCAATTCCTTGATCTTGCGGGTCAAGGTATTGCGGCCCCAGCCCAGTAGCACGGCCGCATCGCGGCGGCGACCGGCGGTGTGCTTGAGGGCGGTTTCGATCATGATCCGCTCGAAGCTGGGCACGGCACTGTCCAACAGGCTCGACTGGCCACGGGCCAGGGCCTGGTCGGCCCACTGGCGCAGGGCTTGTTCCCAGTTGGTCACCGGGGCCGAATCCTGCGGCAGGCTCAACAGCTCCGGCGGCAGGTCGCTGATGTGCACCTCGCGACCCGAAGCCATCACCGTGATCCAGCGGCAGGTGTTCTCCAACTGGCGCACGTTGCCCGGCCATGGCAGGTTCTTGAGGTATTCCTCGGTTTCGCTCTTGAGCAGCTTGGGCTCGACCGCCAGTTCCTGGGCCGCGCGGCTGAGGAAGTGCCGGGCCAGGGTCGGGATGTCTTCACGACGGTCCGCCAGGCGCGGGATATGGATGCGGATCACGTTCAGGCGATGGAACAAGTCCTCACGGAATTTGCCGGCGTGCACCAGGGTTTCCAGGTTCTGGTGGGTCGCGGCGATGATGCGCACATCGACCTTGACCGGCGTATGGCCGCCGACCCGATAGAACTCGCCATCGGCCAATACGCGCAACAGGCGGGTCTGGGTGTCAGCCGGCATGTCTCCGATTTCATCGAGGAACAGCGTGCCGCCGTCGGCTTGCTCGAAACGCCCACGGCGCAGGTTGGCCGCGCCGGTGAACGCGCCTTTCTCGTGGCCGAACAGTTCGGACTCCATCAAGTCCTTGGGAATCGCCGCCATGTTCAGCGCGATGAACGGCGACGCCGCCCGTGGACTGTGGCGATGCAGGGCGTGGGCCACCAGTTCCTTGCCGGTGCCCGACTCGCCGTTGATCAGCACGGTGATGTTGGAGTGGCTCAAGCGCCCGATGGCGCGAAACACTTCCTGCATCGCCGGAGCTTCGCCGATGATTTCCGGGGTGCGGGCCAGGGCCGGCACTTCTTCCAGGCCCTGTTGCTCCTGGGCGTGCTGGTTGGCGCGCTTGACCAGCGACACCGCTTCGTCGACGTCGAATGGCTTGGGCAGGTATTCAAAAGCGCCGCCCTGGTAAGACGCCACGGCGCTGTCCAGGTCGGAATGGGCGGTCATGATGATCACCGGCAGCCGCGGATGCTGTTCGCGAATTCGCGCCAACAGATCCAGGCCGCTGGCGCCCGGCATGCGGATGTCGGAGATGATGACGTCCGGTTGCTGACGCGCCAGGCGACTCATCACCCCGTCGGCGCTGTCGAAGCTCTGGGTGGTCATGCCTTCCTGTTGCAAGGCTTTTTCCAGGACCCAACGGATAGAACGGTCGTCATCGACGATCCACACGGTTTCACTACGGCTCATGTCGATGTGGCTCCTTGTTCCAGTGGCAGGAAGATCGAGAAGGTGGTGTGGCCGGGGTGGCTCTCACATTCGATCAAGCCCTGATGCTGACTGATGATGTTCTGGGTAATGGCCAGGCCCAGCCCGGTACCGTCCGGACGGCCGCTGACCATGGGGAAAAAGATGGTTTCCTGCAGCTCGGCTGGGATGCCCGGGCCGTTGTCGATGATTTCGATCTTGGTCACCAGGCGATGGCGCACATGGCCGATGGTGAATTGGCGCATGGCGCGGGTCCGCAGGCTGATGCGGCCCAGGCGCAGTTCGTTCTGGCTGCTGATGGCCTGCATGGCGTTGCGCACGATGTTCAGTACGGCCTGGATCATTTGTTCGCGGTCGATCAAGACATCGGGAATGCTCGGGTCATAGTCGCGCACCAAGGTGATGCAGCCCTGGCTTTCGGCTTCCACCAGGCTGCCGACACGTTCCAGCACTTCATGGACGTTGCACATCGCCAGGGATGGCAGCTTGTTCGAGCCAAGCATGCGGTCCACCAGGTTCCGCAGGCGGTCGGCTTCTTCGATGATGACGTTGGTGTAGTCCTTGAGGCTTTCTTCCGGCAGTTCGCGGGCGAGCTACTGCGCCGCGCCACGTATCCCGCCGAGGGGATTCTTGATCTCATGGGCGAGGCCGCGCACCAGCATCTTGCTGGTTTCCTGCTTGGACAATTGCGCCTCTTCCTTGGTGATGCGCAGCAGCCGATCACGGGGATGGACTTCCAGCAGCAGCAAAGTGGCACCGTTGTTCAGGATCGGCGTGACTGCGTAATCCACGGTCAGGGTCTGGCCGGTCAGGGCGGTGAGCATCGCCTCACGCTTGGTGAACGGGTGGGCCTGCTCCACCGCTTGGCGCAGGGAGTTGAGCGCTTCGGCGGATTCGGTGAACAGCTCGCTGATGAACTGCCCGTGACTGCGCTGGCCGCTGACGGCCAGGAGCATCTCCGCCGCCGGGTTCATATACTCGAGGCGCAATTCTGCGTCGAGCAGGATGGTCGCGGTGGTGAGGTTGTCGAGCAGCAAGCGGTGTAGTGCGTCGCTAATGGTCATCAGGACCTCTTTTGGAGCGTAGCAACTGGGGACCGATCCCAAATTGCGCGCGCGATTAATGCGCTGTTGCGAGGAAAATGCAAAAACCAAACCAAGGCTCCGAAAAGAAGCGTTTAGAGCCTCAAAAGGGTGTTTTTCGGTCGGTTGCGTGGCGTTCTGCCAGCTTTTTCGGGTACTTTCGAACCAAAATGGGTTTTGGATCTGGGTATCGTGCAAGCTATTGCACCAATATAGTGCGTCGGTCTGGGTGGTGTTAGAAGAACGGCAAGATGCTGCTTTTTTCTTCTTCAGGTTTTTCGGCGAGAGGGCACTCGGGCCGTTGACCGTAGTCGGCCGTGGCGCAGGGCTTGATGCGGCGCTTTTGCGCCAGGGACATGCGCTGCATGTGGAAGGGCTGGTTGGCGGTGCGCTCGACGATGCGGTCCTGCTCGTCAAGGATTTCCACCGCCAGATGATGGCTGCCCCGGTCGATGTTACTCAAGGCGAATACCGGGCTCGGCCCCGGCGCGCCCGTCGGCTGGCCGTCGAGCAACAGCCGGTAGCGGTGGCCTTTTTTAAGGCCGGGCTCGCTGGTGACGCTGACGATCAGTTCGCCTGCGGTGCTGCGTATTGTCGCGTCCGGCTCGGGTATCAACAGCCGGAGCATTTCGTAATGGAACAGCGGCTCGGGCCGGGCTTCGGCCGCAGGCGCCGAGGGTGTGCTCGCCGGCGGCGTCGGCATCCGGTTGCCGGGTGACACTTGGACTTTCTTTGCGTTGCCAGGGCGCGGCTGATCGGTGAACACACGATTACCCTGGGCATCGATGTAGGTGTAGACCTGCGCCACCCCGGGCAGCGCCGCCAATGCCAGGCCAAGGGCGAGCCACCAGCGGATCATGGTCGGTGCACCCGTTGCACGGTGAACGTGACGGTTTCGCTTTGCTGCACAAGGTTCTCTCCGTCGATGACCTGAACCGCCAGGCTGTGTTCGCCCCGATCGATATTCATCAATTGCAGGCGCGGCACGTTGCTCGGCTGGCCGTAGGGCTGTCCGTCCAGCAGCAAACGGAACAGATGGGGGCTGCGCAGGCGCGGTTGGGCACGCACGCCCACGGTGAAGGTGCCGTTGTTGGCACGCAGGGCCTCCTCGGTGGGGATGTCGATCAGTTCCAGGATCTCATAGGCATTGCGCGGTTCGTCGCTGTTCGCGGGGGCTGGTGGGGTGTCCGGGCTGGTTGGGGATTGACGTTCGATGCTGTTGAGCGGTGGCAACTCCACTGTCTGCGCCGGTACGCCTTGGGGCGGCTGGTTGCTGTAGGCGGTGTTGCCCTCGGCGTCGGTGTACTTGTAGATATGCGCGGCGGCAGGCAGCGCCAGCAGCAACAACAGGATGATTAAAAAACCGCGACCCATGGGAAATCAACCGAAAACCAGAGTGATGGATGCAGCATAGGCCAGGGCGGATGGTTGGCCCAGTTGTTGTGTTGCTCCCACAGGGGATTTGCTGTGAGCACACATCTTGAGCCCGATGCAAAACCATTGTGGGAGCGAGCTTGCTCGCGATAGCGGCGTGTCAGTCATTGGGGTGTTGGATGTGCCGGCCTCATCGCGAGCAAGCTCGCTCCCACAGGGGATCGGTTGTGAGCACACATCTTGGGCTCGATGCAAAACCACTGTGGGAGGGGGGGCTCAGGATTTCGGGGAGATACACAGTCCGCCGGTTGCCCGGATCAAGGCGAGCCTGTGTATCGGGTGCTGTTTGTTGTGGTGGGTGGCTCGGGCCAGCCATTGCGGGCAGTGCGGGTCGGTGCGGTAGGGGGCGAAATCGGCCAGTTGCTGCAATAGGCGTTTTTGCAGTCGATCAAGTTGTGGGCGGATCTCGCCTACCAAGTCCGGGCGTGGCAGGTCCGGGGCCTTGCCGTCCAGGGCCCAGTCGGACAAGTTGATGTATTGCACCATTTTGTTGGCTTCTATCTGGGCGGCGAAAAACGCTTCCACGGTTTCACCACTCAACTTGTAGGCCGGCGCCTGGGCAACGGCGGCGGCAATGACTTCACGCTCGCGCTGACGGTCCTCCACAGGTTTGCCACTGTCCCATTTGCTCAACGCTACCTGGTCGGCGATGGCCAGGCGTTCGCCAATGGCGTTGAGCAGCGGGGTGAGGTCGTCAGGGGCGCGGGTCGAGGCGGCTTCGGCGGTGGTAGCCAGCAGCGCGGCAGACAGGGCAAGGCAGAGCTTGAAGCGCAACGTCATGGTCAGTCTCGTCTTCTGTGGGGGAGCGACGAGGCATCATGCACTTAACCTGCCCCCATAAAAAAGGCCTCCCGAAGGAGGCCTCTCTTTAGTTCACGCCGTGCGTGGCGGCGCTTACTGGATCAGCAGCTGTAGTACAGCTCATATTCCAGTGGGTGTACGAAGGTGCGAACCTTGATTTCTTCTTCGCTTTTCAGTGCGATGTAAGCGTCGATGAAGTCATCGCTGAATACGCCGCCCTTGGTCAGGAACGCACGGCCCTTGTCCAGCTCTTCCAGGGCTTCTTTCAGGCTGCCACAGACCTGTGGGATTTCCTTGGCCTCTTCAGGCGGCAGGTCATACAGGTTTTTGTCAGCGGCATCGCCAGGGTGGATCTTGTTCTGGATACCATCCAGGCCGGCCATCATCAGTGCAGCGAAGGCCAGGTACGGGTTGGCAGCCGGATCCGGGAAGCGTGCTTCGATACGGCGGGCTTTAGGGCTGTTCACGTAAGGAATACGGATCGAGGCGGAACGGTTGCGAGCCGAGTAGGCCAGCATGACCGGAGCCTCGAAGCCTGGGACCAGACGCTTGTAGGAGTTGGTCGACGGGTTGGTGAAGCCGTTCAGGGCCTTACCGTGCTTGATGATACCGCCGATGAAGTACAGGGCGGTGTCCGACAGGCCGGCATAGCCTTCGCCTGCGAAGGTGTTCTTGCCGTCCTTGGAGATCGACATGTGGACGTGCATGCCCGAACCGTTGTCGCCGTACAGAGGCTTCGGCATGAAGGTCGCGGTGCGGCCGAAGGCGTCAGCCACGTTGTGTACGCAGTACTTGAGGGTCTGTACTTCGTCAGCCTTCTTGACCAGCGTGTTGAATTTCACGCCGATTTCGTTCTGGCCGGCAGTCGCCACTTCGTGGTGGTGAACTTCGACGGTCTGGCCCATTTCTTCCAGTGCGTTGCACATGGAGGTACGGATTTCGTGGTCGAAGTCGAACGGTGGAACCGGGAAGTAACCGCCCTTGATACCTGGACGGTGGCCTTTGTTGCCGCCTTCCACGTCCTGGTCGGACATCCACGAACCTTGTTCGGAGAAGATCTTGAACATGGAGCCGGAGATGTCGGACTTGAACTTGACCGAGTCGAAGATGAAGAACTCAGGCTCAGGGCCGAAGAAAGCGGTGTCGCCGATACCGGTGGACTTCAGGTATTCCTCGGCACGGTGGGCGATGGCGCGTGGGTCGCGGTCATAGCCTTGCATGGTCGAAGGTTCGATGATGTCGCAGACCAGGATCAGGGTCGGCTCTTCGGTGAACGGGTCCAGGACGGCGGTTTCGTCGTCCGGCATCAGGATCATGTCGGAGGCTTCGATGCCTTTCCAGCCGGAGATGGAGGAACCGTCGAACATCTTGCCGATTTCGAAGAATTCGTCGTCCAGCGCATCACGGGCCGGCATGGTCACGTGATGTTGAGTGCCTTTGGTGTCAGTGAAGCGCAGATCAATCCACTTGACGTCATGATCTTTGATGAGTTGAACCGACTTCGACATATGTCCTCCGGGTGGCTTCGGGCGGGTAGTGGAGTGCCCTTAGATATGGGTGATGCCGGCGCGAATACTCTGCCAAGGCAACCTGCCTCACAAGGGAGCAAATTGCATGCCAGTGCCCCAGCATGGGTTTTTTGCACCAAATCCACGCTTTTAAAGGCGTAAATCACAGATTGTCAGACAATAACGCACTGCAATGTGGCGCCGTCAATCGATAATGACCTGTTTTGGTGCATGTAAAACCATCTGCACAGAAACTGGTTAAACCTTGAGCAATTTCCGCTATAATCCGCGCCCCCCTTTTTCGGCTGGCCGTTCGCGCGCTGTTTTCATGAAACTAATCGTAAAAGTCTTCCCCGAGATCACCATCAAGAGCCGCCCGGTACGGATGCGTTTCATCCGCCAGTTGGCCAAGAACATCCGTGCTGTGCTCCGAGACCTGGACCCGGCTGTGGTGGTGAATGGCGTGTGGGACAACCTCGAGCTGGAAACCCGTGTCAGCGAACCCAAGGTCCTGAAGGAAATGACCGAGCGCCTGAGCTGCATGCCGGGCATCGCGCATTTTCTGCAAGTCGACGAATACCCGTTGGGTGATTTCGACGACATCCTTGCCAAGTGCATGCTTCATTATGGTGACGCACTGACCGGCAAGATCTTTTCGGTGCGTTGCAAGCGTGCGGGCAAGCACGCGTTCAGCTCGATGGATGTGGAGAAGTACGTCGGCAGCCAATTGCGCCGGCAATGCGGCGCGGCCGGTATTTCGTTGAAAGATCCGGAAGTCGAAGTCCGCATCGAAATTCGCGACCAGCGGCTATTCGTGATCCACAGCCAGCACAACAGCATCGGCGGTTATCCGCTGGGTTCGCTGGAGCAGACCCTGGTGCTGATGTCCGGTGGCTTCGACTCCACGGTAGCCGCCTACCAGATCATGCGTCGCGGGTTGATGAGCCATTTCTGCTTCTTCAACCTGGGCGGGCGCGCCCATGAATTGGGCGTGATGGAAGTGGCGCACTTCATCTGGAAGAAGTACGGCAGCTCCCAACGCGTGTTATTTGTGAGTGTGCCGTTCGAGGAAGTCCTGGGCGAGATTCTCGGCAAAGTCGATAACAGTCATATGGGCGTCATTTTGAAGCGTATGATGTTGCGCGCCGCTTCACGAATTGCCGACCGCCTGCAAATCGACGCGCTGGTGACCGGCGAGGCGATCTCCCAGGTGTCGAGCCAGACGTTGCCGAACCTGTCGGTGATCGACTGCGTGACCGAGAAGCTGGTCTTGCGTCCACTGATCGCCAGCCACAAGCAGGACATCATCGACCAGGCCAATGAAATCGGCACCGCCGAGTTTGCCCGGCACATGCCCGAGTACTGTGGCGTCATCTCGGTCAATCCGAAGACGGCGGCCAAGCGCGGGCGGGTAGAGCACGAAGAGAAAGAATTCGACATGGCGGTGCTCGAGCGAGCGCTCGAAAACGCCAGGCTGGTGCCGATCGATCGGGTGATCGATGAATTGGGCCAGGATGTTCAAATTGAAGAAGTCGGCGAAGCGTTGGCCGGTCAGATCATCATCGACATCCGCCATCCGGATGACGCTGAAGACGACCCGCTGAGTGTCGCCGGCATCGAGGTAAAAACGATGCCGTTCTATGCAGTGAACGCGCGTTTCAAGGAACTGGACCCTACTCGCCAGTACCTGCTGTATTGCGACAAAGGCGTGATGAGTCGCCTGCATGCCCACCATTTGCTCAGTGAGGGGCATGCCAATGTGCGCGTTTATCGACCGAGCTAAGTGCCCGGGGCTGATTGCCTGTGGCCTGCGTCACCGGCCCCCCGACGCCGCCGACACGCTGTAACTGTCGGACTCAACGTAAATCGCTGCCACGACCTGTCAGCACACCGAATCCTCTGATCGAGATACACAAGTGATCGAAAATCTACGCAACATCGCCATCATTGCTCACGTTGACCATGGTAAGACCACCCTGGTAGACAAACTCTTGCGTCAATCCGGCACCCTGGAGCGCAACGAGCTCAACGACGAGCGCGTGATGGACTCCAACGACCAGGAAAAAGAGCGCGGTATTACCATCCTGGCGAAAAACACCGCCATCAACTGGAACGGCTACCACATCAACATCGTGGACACCCCGGGCCACGCCGACTTCGGTGGTGAAGTAGAGCGCGTGATGTCGATGGTCGACTCCGTACTGCTGCTGGTTGACGCTCAAGACGGCCCTATGCCGCAAACCCGTTTCGTGACCAAGAAGGCGTTCGAAGCCGGCCTGCGTCCGATCGTGGTCATCAACAAGGTTGACCGTCCAGGCGCGCGTCCGGACTGGGTTCTGGACCAGATCTTCGACCTGTTCGACAACCTGGGTGCCACCGAAGAACAGCTGGACTTCAAAGTCGTCTACGCCTCGGCCCTGAACGGCATTGCCGGCCTGGACCACACCGCCATGGCGGAAGACATGACCCCGCTGTACCAGTCGATCGTCGACGACGTACCGGCACCGAAAGTCGACCGTGACGGTCCGTTCCAGATGCAGATCTCGGCACTGGACTACAACAGCTTCCTGGGTGTGATCGGTGTTGGCCGTATCGCCCGTGGTCGCATCAAGCCGAACACCCCGGTGGTCGCCATCGACGCTGAAGGCAAGAAGCGCAACGGTCGTATCCTCAAGCTGATGGGTCACCACGGCCTGCACCGCATCGACGTCGAAGAAGCAGCGGCCGGCGACATCGTCTGCATCAGCGGCTTCGACCAGCTGTTCATCTCCGACACCCTGTGCGACCCACTGAACGTCGAAGCGATGAAGCCGCTGACCGTTGACGAACCTACCGTTTCGATGACCTTCCAGGTCAACGACTCGCCGTTCTGCGGCCGCGAAGGCAAGTTCGTGACCAGCCGTAACATCAAGGAACGCCTGGACAAAGAGCTGCTCTACAACGTTGCCCTGCGCGTTGAAGAAGGCGACTCGGCCGACAAGTTCAAGGTCTCTGGCCGTGGTGAGCTGCACCTCTCGGTACTGATCGAAACCATGCGTCGCGAAGGCTTCGAAATGGGCGTGGGTCGTCCTGAAGTAATCATCCGCATGGTCGATGGCGTCAAGCACGAACCGTACGAAAACGTGACCATCGACCTGCCGGAAGAATCCCAGGGCGCGATCATGGAACAAATGGGCCTGCGTAAAGGCGACCTGACCAACATGGTTCCGGATGGCAAGGGCCGTGTGCGCCTTGAGTACAACATCCCGGCCCGTGGCCTGATCGGTTTCCGTAACGAGTTCCTGACCCTGACCTCCGGTGGCGGCATCCTGACCTCGATCTTCGATCGTTACGACGTGATGAAGTCCGGCGACATGTCCGGCCGTCAGAACGGCGTGCTGGTATCGGTTGCCACCGGCAAGGCCCTGACCTACTCGCTGGAAACCCTGCAAGCGCGCGGCAAGCTGTTCGTCGAGCACGGCCAGGATATCTACGAAGGTCAAATCGTCGGCCTGAACAGCCGCGACAACGACCTGGGCGTGAACCCGACCAAAGGCAAGAAGCTCGACAACATGCGTGCTTCGGGCAAGGACGAAACCATCGCCCTGGTTCCGCCGGTCAAGTTCACCCTGGAACAAGCGCTGGAGTTCGTGCAGGAAGACGAGCTGTGTGAAGTGACGCCTAAGTCGATTCGCCTGCGTAAGAAAATCCTTGGCGAAAGCGAGCGTACCCGCGCTGCCAAGAAAAGCGGCAACTGAGTTTCGACTTAGTTAGCAGCTAAAAAAACGCCCCCGGTCGTGAGATCGGGGGCGTTTTTTTATGCCTGGAAGTTATGTGGCGGCTGTCAGGGCCCTATCGCGAGCAAGCTCGCTCCCACAGTAGATCTTCAGCGGATACAGATTTTGTGTCCGACATGAATCCCCTGTGGGAGCGAGCTTGCTCGCGATGGCGATGGTTCAGGCGCTAGATAACCAACGGCTGATCAGAATCGATCCAACGTCCGTGGATTGCGCTCGCGCTCCACTTCCTTGGGCTTGTAGGCGCAATAGCCCGGCCGTGGCCCGACCCGAGGATGGTTGCGGCAGGTGTCCGGGCGCTTCTCGTAAATGGTGCACAGCCGGCTCTTGCGATCCAGATAAAGGCAATCGTTGTTGCTCATGCGCTGGAGCGTGAAGATTTCCGACTTCTGGTTGTAGCGCTCGACGATCCCTTCCTTTTGCAGGCGCTTGGCGATGTTCTTTGGCGGGTCGCCCAGATCGAACTCATCGACGATGCCGATGCGGATCAGGTCCTTGATCTTGACCTCCACCGGCAGCGTGCAGCAGCTCGACACGCAGGAACCGCACATCGGGGCGGAGTACTTGGCCCAGGTATCGAGTCGGTCGATCTCCGCGGCGGCGATCAGGTTGGGCTTCATCATCACGGTTTACCAGCATGCATCAGGGCGCGCGATCATACCGGGACTGGTGAAAGTTTGAACGACCATCTGCCGGTTTTTTTTGCATCCCGGTAAAACCTGTCCGGACCGGCACGGCCCCTGCATTCATTCGGCCATCCGGCAATTTCATGGCGGCGATTCTCCGGCACTCGGGGAAATCCACCGAACCAAGAGCCTGTACCGTCTGTCAGACCGTCTAGGCTCAGACAATTCCATGCTCGTTCGAGGTCCTATCAATGACTCAAGAACCACTTGTTCGCGAAGCTGAAGTTGCAGCATTTCGCGACGCCGTGTTGACCAAACTCACTTATGCCGTCGGCAAGGACCCCGATCATGCGTTTGATCACGATTGGTTCGAAGCCATTGCCCTCGCTGCCCGCGACCACATGGTCGAACACTGGATGGACCATACGCGGCAGATCTACCGCAAGGGTCAGAAGCGGGTCTATTACCTTTCCCTGGAATTTCTCATTGGTCGCTTGCTCTACGACAGCCTGAGCAACCTCGGCCTGCTGGACACCGCCCGTGAGGCCTTGACTGAGTTGGGCGTGGACCTGGAGCGCATCCGCCTGCTCGAACCCGACGCGGCGCTGGGCAACGGTG
Organism: Pseudomonas sp. CG7; assembly: GCF_023701885.1. NCBI lineage: Bacteria > Pseudomonadati > Pseudomonadota > Gammaproteobacteria > Pseudomonadales > Pseudomonadaceae > Pseudomonas > Pseudomonas sp. CG7. Next base: position 135,712 of record NZ_JABAEE010000004.1, read on the forward strand.
GCCTTGGCCGCCTGGCGGCGTGCTTCATGGAGAGCATGTCCACACTGGGTAGCGCCGGCCATGGCTACGGTATTCGTTACGAACACGGCCTGTTCCGCCAGGCGATCGTCGATGGCTGGCAACAGGAGCAGACCGAGCACTGGCTGGATTTCGGCAACCCGTGGGAGTTCGAGCGTCCGGAAGTGGTCTACCCGATCGGCTTTGGCGGCAGCGTCGAAACCGTGACCGACGACACCGGCAAGACCCGCCAGGTCTGGTCCCCGGCCGAAACCGTGCGGGCCATTGCCTATGACACGCCAGTGGTGGGCTGGCGCGGCGCCAGTGTCAACACCCTGCGCCTGTGGCGCGCCCGGGCGGTAGAAGACCTGCACCTGGAACGCTTCAATGCCGGCGACCACTTGGGCGCGGTAGCGGAAGTGGCCCGGGCCGAGAGTATTTCCCGCGTGCTGTACCCAGCCGACAGCACCGAAGCCGGGCAGGAACTGCGCCTGCGCCAGGAATATTTCTTCGTCGCCGCCTCGTTGCAGGACTTGCTGCGCCGCCATCGCAACATGCACACCTCGGTGCTGACCTTGGGCGATCACGCGGCCATCCAGCTCAACGACACGCACCCGTCCATTGCCGTGGCCGAGTTGATGCGGCAGTTGGTGGACGTCTACGACGTGGCCTGGGACGCGGCCTGGCAGGTCACCCAGGACACGCTGTCCTATACCAATCACACGCTGTTGCCCGAAGCCCTGGAAACCTGGCCGGTGGGGCTGATGGAGCGCATGTTGCCCCGGCACATGCAGATCATCTACCTGATCAACGCCCAGCACATCGATTCGCTGCGGGCCAAGGGTGTGCACGATTTCGACGTGCTGCGCGCGGTGTCGCTGATCGAGGAGGACAACGGTCGCCGGGTGCGCATGGGCAACCTGGCGTTCCTCGGTTCCCACAGCGTCAATGGCGTGTCCGGGCTGCATACCCAGTTGATGCGCAGCACGGTGTTCTCCGAGCTGCACAAACTCTATCCGGAGCGGATCAACAACAAGACCAACGGCATCACCTTCCGCCGCTGGCTGTTCCAGGCCAACGCTGAATTGACTTCGATGATGGTCGACGCCCTCGGCCCGAGCGTGCTCGACAACCCCGAGGAGCGCTTGATCGAACTGGAACCGTTTGCCGACAAGCCGGCGTTTCGCAAGCAGTTCGCCGAGCAGCGCCTGCACAGCAAGAAGGCCCTGGCGTACCTGATTCACGAGCGACTGGGCATCGCCGTCAACCCGGCGGCGATGTTCGACGTGCAGGTCAAGCGGATCCACGAGTACAAGCGCCAGTTGCTCAACCTGATGCACACCGTGGCGCTGTACCAGGCGATTCGTGCCGAGCCGGAAGTGGACTGGGTGCCGCGGGTGAAGATCTTCGCCGGCAAGGCCGCCGCCAGTTATCACCAGGCCAAGCTGATCATCAAGCTGACCAACGACATCGCCCGGGTGGTGAACAACGACCCGACCGTGCGCGGCTTGCTCAAGGTGGTGTTCCTGCCCAACTACAACGTCAGCCTGGCCGAAAGCATCATCCCGGCGGCGGATTTGTCGGAGCAGATTTCTACCGCCGGTTTCGAAGCTTCGGGCACCAGCAACATGAAGTTCGGCCTCAACGGTGCGCTGACCATCGGCACCATGGACGGCGCCAACGTGGAAATGCATGACCGCGTCGGTGGCGAGCACATGTTCATCTTCGGCCTGACCGCCGAGCAGGTCGAGGCGCGCAAGCGCAACGGCGAATTCAGCGCCGCGCCGGACATCGCTGCGTCCCATCGGCTCAACGATGTGCTGCAGGCGATTCGTGGCGGGGTGTTCTCGCCGGACGATCCGATGCGCTACACCGGGCTGGTGGACTCGTTGGTGGATTACGACCGCTTCTTGGTTTGCGCCGATTTCGACGCCTACTGGAACGCCCAGGCCAAGGTCGAAGAGAAGTGGCACGATTCCAAGCAATGGTGGCGTTCTGCGGTGCTCAACACCGCGCGCATGGGCTGGTTCTCCTCGGACCGGACCATTCGGGAATACGCCACCGACATCTGGAAAGCCCTGGAGTAGCCTTTACTGCAAGAAATGTGAGCGAAGCCCAACGGCGGTTGGGCTTCGTCGATATACTAGGCGCCAGTTTCGCCGGGCTGTGCAGCCGGACTCGGTACTGGAAATGCCAACCATCCAATGTGGGAGCGAGCTTGCTCGCGATAGCAGCCTGTCAGGCAACATTAATGTCACCTGACACACCGCATCGCGAGCAAGCTCGCTCCCACAGGGCTTGGGGGTTTTCCACTAGACTGATCCAGGCACCGCATCACCCCGGTTACGCCCGCAACGGGCCGCTTAGGGATATCGACCATGCAATGGATCTTGACGTTGTTGGGCCTGGCACTCGGCTGGGTGGTGGACGAGTCGTTCGCCGATGCGCTGATAGGCGCACTGGTGGGGCTTGGCATCGCCCAGGCGTTTCGACTGGGGCGCCTGGGAGTCCAGGCCGCCAAGCAACAGATCTTGTTGCAGGAAGCCCAGCAGAGCGTGCTCACGCTGGAAGCCCGCCTGGCGGTTCTCGAACGCGGCAAGGTGGCCGAGCCACCTGATCCGACGCCAGCGCCCGAGGTTGCCGTGCCCCAGGCCGCGCAGCCCGCGACGCGTAGCGAGCCGCAGCTCGTCTGGGAGTTGCCGCCAGACCTCGAACCCGTTTCCGCGATGGCCAGCCAGGCCAGCCAGCCGTTGCCCGAGAACATTTGGAAACCCGCGCCAGAGACGTCCAGTCGACGTGCCAACCGCGACTTTGCCCCTTTGCCCCTGGAGCCGATCGCTGCGGAGCCGGCGGCCCCGCGCGGCCCGAATCTGTTCGACCGCGCCGTGCCGGGCGCGCGCAACTGGCTGGTTGGCGGCAATACCGGGCTGCGAGTCGGTGTGCTGCTGTTGTTCCTCGGCCTGGCGTTCCTGCTGCGCTACGCCACCGAAGGCATGGTGGTGCCGATCGAAGTGCGTTACGCCGGTGTCGCGGCCAGTGCGTTGGGCCTGCTGGGCCTGGGCTGGTGGTTGCGCCAACGCAACAGCAGTTATGCGCTGATGCTCCAGGGGACCGGGATCGCCGTGCTGTACCTGACGGTGTTCGCCGCCATGCGCCTGCATCCGTTGCTCGACTCCAAGGCGGCCCTGGGTTTGCTGGTGGCGGTCACGGTGTTCTCGGCGATCCTCGCGGTTACCCAGAACGCCATGGGCTTGGCTGCTGCGGCGGCGCTGGGCGGGTTTGCCGCCCCGATCCTGACCTCCACCGGCAGCGGCAACCACGTTGCCCTGTTCAGCTATTTCATCCTGCTCAATGCCGGCATCCTCGCGATCGCCTGGTTCAAGGCCTGGCGCCTGCTCAACCTGATCGGTTTTGTCGGCACCTTCGGCATCGGTTTCGCCTGGGGCCTGCGTTCCTACACACCGGAACTGCTGTGGAGCACCGAGCCGTTCCTGATCCTGTTCTTCCTCATCTACCTGGCGATTGGCTTGCTGTTCACGCGGCGCAAATTGTTGGAAATGAGCGACGCTCCCGAAGACGCTAGCCGCGAGGCGTTGCTGCGCTGGTCGGCGCGCAAGGGCGATTACGTGGACGGCAGCATGCTCTTCGGCCCGCCGCTGGTGGGCTTCGGCTTGCAGTTCGCGTTGGTGCAGCACCTGGAATTCGCCGCCGCCTTCAGCGCCCTGGCCCTGGGCATGATCTACATGGGCCTGGCTCGGCTATTGATGGGTGGGCGCGCCCTGCTGTTGGCGGAAACCTGCCTGGCCCGGGGGGTGATTTTTGCCAGCCGGGCGATCCCGTGGGGGCTCGATGCCCGTTGGACCGCGGCGGCGTGGGCCGTGGAAGGCGCGGGAATCTACTGGCTGGGCCGGCGCCAGCAACGTCCATTGGCCCGGGCTTTTGCCTTGTTGCTGCAAGTGGGCTCGGCACTGGCGTTCCGCAGCGAGTTGCGCACTGGCGACGGCAGCCTGCTCGATGGTTCACCGCTGGGAGCATTGATGCTCGGCGGCGCCTTGCTGTTCACCTTCTACCAGTTGCTCAAGGCTGAGCCCGGACACTGTTCGCATTGGGAACGCCAAGGCCGGCCGATGCTGGCGGTGCTGGGGCTGAGTTTCCTCTATCTGCTGGCACCGCTGTTCTTCCTCACCCACGGCACCGCCATTGCCTGGGCCCTCGCCGGTTTGGCGACGCTGTTTGTCGGCCTGCGCCTGCAATCGCGTAGCTTCCTGTTCACGGCGTTTGCGGTGCAATTGCTCGGCGGCGCGCTGTTCCTGTTGCGCTTGCAAGGTGCCGAGGGCGATGCCTCAGCGGTGTTCAGCGCGGGTTGGAGCGGTTTGCTCAGTGCCTCGCTGATCGGCCTGGCGTTGATCGGCGGCATGGTGCTGGCGGCGCGCGACGACATGGTGCGCAACGATGTCCGGCTGCTGCGCGGCTTGGCGGTGGTATTGCTGGCGGGGCTGGTGCTGATCAATCTCGCGGTGCTGTTCGTCCTGCCGTGGCAAACGGCGAGCGGCGTATGGGCGGCCAGCGGCCTGTTGATCATCTGGCTGAGCCTGTACCTGAAACAACGGGTGAGCTTTGTCTTCGGCCTGCTGCTGCAACTGCTGGGCGGTGCGGCGTTCCTGACGGCGGGGCCGGCGCTGTTGGGGCCGCTCAATGCCGAGGACCTGCGGCCCCTGGCCCATAGCGGCTTCTGGACGCCGTTGGTGCTGGGGCTGGCAGCGCTGGTGGGGGCATGGCGCCTGCAACGGGCGCATGCCGCGCAGGAACTCGATGCCTTGAGCTTGCAGCGCCTGTCCGAGCTGTTGCTGATCTGGGGCGCCGGTTGGTGGGCGCTGGCGTGGGTCAGCGAAGTGCTGCGCTTCGCCCCGGCGAACCTGCAAGGCAGCTTGCTGTTGACGGTCGCGGCGCTCAGCGTGGCGGTGTGGAGCGTGTTGTCGCTGCGCTTGAAATGGCCGGCGCTGGGGCTGCTGTGCACCTTGTTGATCCCGGCGGCGGGTTGTGTGCTGGTGGCAACGGGGCACAGCCATTACCACCCGGCGGCGAACGGTGGCTGGCTGGCCTGGCTGGCGGTATTCGCCGTGCATTTCCTCTCGCTCAAGCGCCTGGCCGAGACGCTGCCGGCGCAGGCGCGCAGTACGGCCCACGTCCTCGGTTGCTGGTTGCTGATGGCGGTGTTGATGCTGGAGTTGCGTTACGGCCTGCTGTTGCTGTCCGAGCAGTACAATGCCTGGCGCTGGCTGGCCTGGGCGATCCTGCCGGGCTTGTACCTGGTGCTGATGGCCACGCCGCGTACCTTGCCATGGCCGGTCTCGGCCCAGCCGCGCGAATACCGGGTCTACGCGGCGGCGCCCATGGCGCTGTTGATGCTCGGTTGGTTCTGGCTGACCAACACCTTCAGCGATGGCAACTCAGAGCCACTGCCTTATGTGCCGTTGCTCAATCCCCTGGAACTGGGCCTGCTGTTCGCCTTGTTCGGTATCTATGTGTGGGCCCGCAACGCCGTGGCGCAATCGACGAACCGCTGGAGTCGCGTCGGGTACATCGCCCAGTTGATCGCCGGTGTGTCGCTGTTCGCGGTCTTCACTGCCCTGGTGATGCGTACGGCTCACCAGTGGATGGGGGTCCCGTACGAGCTGGATGCGCTGCTCGAGTCAATGTTCGTGCAGGCCGGCTTGTCCATTGTCTGGACCCTGATCGCCCTGGGCCTGATGATCGGTGGTCACCTGCGCCATCGTCGAGAAGTGTGGCTGGTGGGCGCGGCGTTGATCGCCGTGGTCGTGGCGAAGCTGTTCTTTGTCGAATTGAGTAACCGTGGCGGTCTGGCGCGGATCGTGTCGTTTATCGGCGTGGGCGGGTTGTTGCTGGTGGTGGGCTACTTCGCGCCGCTGCCGCCAAAACGCCCGGAAACGGCCTCACCGGTCGAGCCGCCGATGCCTGTCAGGGAGGGAGTGTCATCTTGAGTCGCACGTTGAATCGGATCGGGCTGGGTGTGGTCGGGTTGTGGGTGGCCTTGTCGGCTACGGCCCAGGAGCAACCGGCGGATTTCGCCCATCAGGTGCCGTTGGCCTTGAGCGGCGAAGGACCGTGGTATCGCCTCCCTTTGCCATTGGACGTTCAATTGCAAGCGCGGCAGACCGACCTGAGCGACTTGCGAGTCTTCAACGCCGCCGGCCAGGCCCAGGCCTACGCCTTGGTGCGCGAGTCGGCTCAGAGTCGGGAAAACCGCACCTTCACCGACGTGAAGTGGTTCCCGCTGTACAACGCCGCCGATGACAACGAGCGCGCGCCCAGCGTGCGGGTGCAATCGAACGCCAACGGCACCCTGGTTGAAGTCCAACCCGCCAGCCGGCTCGAAGCCGGGGAAGAGGCGTTGCGTGGCTGGTTGTTGGATGCCAGTGCGATCAAGGCACCGCTGCAGCAGTTGATCCTCGACTGGACCAGTGAGCGCGACGGTTTCCAGCGATTCACCATCGAAGCCAGCGACGATTTGCAGCACTGGCAGTCATGGGGCGAAGGCCAGGTGGCGCGCCTGACCTTTGCCGACGAGCAGGTCGAACAGCATGAAGTGAATCTGCCGGGGCAGCCGGCGCGCTATCTGCGGCCGCTGTGGGATGCGCCGTCCTCGGCGCCGGTGCTGACCTCGGCCCAGTTGCAAAGCGCCAGCCGCGAAAACCTGCCGTTGCCACTGGCCTGGTCGCAGCCGTTGGCCGGCAGCACGACGAAGACCGGTGAATACACCTGGCAGCTGCCCATGGGGCTGAACATCGAACAGGTGGAGGTCGAACTGAGCCAAGCCAACAGCCTGGCGCCGGTGACCCTGGCTGGCCGCCGCGAAAGCAGCCATCCGTGGCAGCCGCTGGGCGCTGGTTTGCTTTATCGCCTGACCCAGAACGGCCAGGACGTGCTGCAAAACCGTCTGCAACTGTCCGGCCAGACCGTGCAGCAACTGAAATTGACCGTGGACGAGCGCGGCGGTGGCCTGGGAACCGAAGCCCCGGCGTTGCGCTTTGCCGTGCGTCCGACCCAAGTGGTGTTCCTGGCGCGGGGCGAAGGCCCCTACCGCCTGGCGCTGGGCAGCGCGACAGCCAAGGCGGCCAGCTTGCCATTGACCACGTTGGTGCCCGATTACAAACCGTCGCGCCTGGCGGCGTTGGGGACGGCGACGGTGAACGGCTCGGCCACTTCGCCGCCGGTTACGGCCGCTGCCGCTGTGCCGGCGACGGTCGATACCAACTGGAAGAAAATCGGCTGGTGGGCGGGGCTGCTGCTGAGCGTGCTGTTCCTCGCGGCGATGGCTTTCAGCCTGCTGCGCAAGCCGCCGGTCAAGAGCTGAGGTGTGTTCATCGCGAGCAAGCTCGCTCCCACACTGGACCGTGTTCCTCGGAAGAACTCGGTCAACTGTGGGAGCGAGCTTGCTCGCGATGGCGCCCTGTCATTCAACAGAAATACCCAGGCGAACCGCTGCGCCGTGAACTCAATCCTCCATATCCCGTCTCATAGGAGGAATTAAGTCCCGACTCGCGCTAAACTGCGCGGGTTTTCCGCCCCCTATTATTCGGAGCCGTCCATGTCCCGCGTTACCTTGAGTCGCTATTTGATTGAGCAGCCCCGCAGCAACACTACCCCTGCCGATCTGCGCTTTTTGATCGAAGTGGTGGCGCGTGCGTGCAAGGAGATCAGCCACGCCGTCTCCAAAGGCGCCTTGGGTGGTGTCCTGGGCAGCATGGGCACCGAAAACGTGCAGGGCGAAGTGCAGAAGAAGCTGGACGTGCTGTCCAACGAAATCCTGCTCGAAGCCAACGAATGGGGCGGTCACCTGGCGGGCATGGCGTCCGAGGAAATGGACAATGCCTACCAGATTCCCGGCAAATACCCCAAGGGTGCCTACCTGCTGGTGTTCGACCCACTGGACGGTTCGTCGAACATCGACATCAACGCGCCGGTCGGCACCATCTTCTCGGTACTGCGTTGCCCGAACGAGTACCTGAGCCAGAACGAAGCCCTGAATGAAAAGGCCTTCTTGCAGCCAGGCACCGAGCAGGTTGCCGCCGGTTATGCCATCTATGGTCCGCAGACCATGCTGGTGCTGACCTTGGGCGACGGCGTCAAGGGCTTCACCCTGGACCGCGAGATGGGCAGCTTCGTCCTGACCCACGAAGACATCACCATTCCTGAAACCACCCAGGAATTCGCCATCAACATGTCCAACCAGCGTCACTGGGAAGCTCCGGTACAACGCTACGTCAGTGAGTTGCTGGCCGGTGAAGAAGGCCCGCTGAAGAAGAACTACAACATGCGCTGGGTCGCCGCGATGGTTGCCGATGTGCACCGGATCCTGACCCGTGGTGGCCTGTTCATGTACCCGCGCGACAGCCGCGAGCCCTCCAAGCCAGGCAAGCTGCGCCTGATGTACGAAGCCAACCCGATGTCGTTCCTGGTGGAGCAGGCCGGTGGCGCTTCCACCGATGGCCACCAGCGCATCCTTGATATCAAGCCTGAAGGCCTGCACCAGCGTGTGGCCGTGTTCCTCGGCTCGAAGGAAGAAGTGGCCCGCGCCACGGCTTACCACAAGGAGTAAATCATGGCCGAGCCCTGGCAGCCGTTGCTCGATTGGTGGTTTGGCACAGCCGAAAAACCAGATGAGATCGCGGCTGACAAGGGCAAGCTATGGTTTGGCAAAGGCCATGATCGCCAGGCGCAAGAGCGCTTCGGTGATCAGGTCGAGCAGGCACTGGCCGGCGGATTGACCGATTGGGCGCAACGCCCGGAAGGTTGGCTGGCCTTGGTGCTGCTACTGGATCAACTTCCCCGGATGATCTATCGCAACACCCCCGAAGGTTTTTCCGGCGACCTGCGTGCCCAAGCGCTGGTGGCTCAAGGACTGGCGGCGGGCTTCGATCAGCAACTCAAACCCATCCAGCGCGTATTCATCTACCTCGTACTCGAACACTGCGAAAACCTCGCGGTGCAGAACGAAGCCGTGTCGCGGTTCATCGAGTTGGTTCGAGAACAGCCCGAGGCGCAGCGTGCGGTGTTTGAGGACAACCTGGATTATGCCGAGCGGCATCAGAAGATCATTGCGCGGTTTGGCCGCTTTCCCCATCGCAATGCGGTGTTGGGGCGTGAGTCCACGGCTGAGGAAGTGGAGTTCTTGAGCAGGCCTGGGTCCAGGTTCTAAATTGTGTTGTGGCCGCTATCGCCATCGCGAGCAAGCTCGCTCCCACAGTAGAGTGCGGTCAACTGTGGGAGCGAGCTTGCTCGCGATGGGGCCTTCGATAGCACTAGATCCGGAAACTGCCCACCAACTGCTTCAACCGCGCCGCCTGCTGCTCGAGGTCGGCACAGGCCCGCAAGGTGGCTTGCAGGTTTTCCACGCCTTCCTGGTTAAGCGTATTGATCTCGGTGATGTCGACGTTGATCGATTCCACCACGGCGGTCTGTTCTTCGGTGGCGGTCGCCACGGATTGATTCATGCCGTCGATTTCACCGATGCGTTGGGTCACGCTGCCCAGCCGTTCGCCGGCCTGGTTGGCGATGCTGACGCTGCCTTCGCTCTGGCGCTGGCTGTCGGTCATGGTCAGTACCGCTTCCCGTGCGCCGACTTGCAGCTCTTCGATCATCTTCTGCACTTGCTGCGCCGAGTCCTGGGTGCGGTGGGCCAGGTTGCGCACTTCATCGGCCACCACCGCGAAGCCGCGCCCGGCCTCACCGGCCCGGGCCGCTTCGATGGCGGCGTTGAGGGCGAGCAGGTTGGTTTGCTGGGAGATGCTGGTGATCACCTCGAGGATCTGGCCGATGTTCACCGTGTTGCTGTTCAGGGTTTCGATGTTGCCGCACGAATCGCTGATCTTGGCTGACAACTGCTGCATGGCCGCGATGGTTTTATCCACTACTTGCTGGCCATCTTCGGCCAGGTTGCGGGCCTCGCTGGAATGTTGCGAGGCGAGGGCGGCATTCTGGGCGATTTCCTGGGCGGCGGCGCCGAGCTGGTTGATGGCCGCGGCCACGCTGCTGGTGCGCGACGCCTGCTGGTCGGAGTTGAACATCGACGAGTTGGAGGCACTGACCACGCGCAGGGCGACTTCGTTGACCTGGCCGGTGGCCGAGGCCACTTCGCGGAGCGAGGTGTGAATGCGCTCGACAAAACGGTTGAACGACGTGCCCAGGGCGCCGAATTCGTCCTGGCCGTGGATCACCAGGCGCCGAGTCAGGTCGCCTTCGCCTTCGGCGATGTCATGCATGGCGCGGCCCATGGTCAGCAGCGGTTGCATCAACACGCGGATCAACATGCCCAGCAAGGCGATGATGAACACCACGGCGATGACCATGGCGATCAGTGCCGAAGTGCGGAACTCACTGAGCATCGCCAGGGCGGTGTCCTTGTCGAGCACCAGCGCCACGTACCAATCGGTGCCCGGCACACCATTGACCCGGGTGAAGGAGATGAATTGGGACTTGCCGTCGAGGTCGACTTCCTTCACACCCGGGCTGATTTGCGGCGCGCCGTGGGGGTAGGCCTCGGCCAGGGTCTTGAGCACGCGCTTGCTGTCGGGGTGGATCAGGATCTTGCCGTCGGCGCTGACGATGAACGCGTGGCCGTGGCCGCCGAAGTTCAGCGAGTTGATGATGGCGCTGACGCTGGACAGGTCGATGTCCGCACCGGCCACGCCGATCATCTGGTTCTGGCGTTGTACCGGAGTGGCGACGGTGATCACCAGCTTGCCCGACGAGGCGGCGATGTAGGGTTCAGTGACGATGGTTTGCTGTGCGCTGTTGGCAGCCTTGTACCAGCCACGGGCGCGAGGGTCGTAGTCGGCGGCGCGATTGCCGGCCGGTACCGAGAACATCAGGCCGTCGGTGCCGCCGAAATAGCTGAGCTGGAAATTGCCGGTATAGGCCGGCAGGCCCACGGCGCGCTTGAGGCTGTCGGCACTGCTGCCGTCCACGGCGATCTGTTGGGCCAGCGATTGCAGCAATTGGATACGGCCGTCGACCCATGTCTGGATGTTACGGCTGGTCAGGCTGCCGAGTTCCTGCATGGAAGTCTCGGTGCTGGCGTGCAGGCTTTGGCGTTGACGATAGTCGTTGAACAGGATGAAACAGGCGAATGCAACGGCCACCACGAGGGCGGCAGCCAGCAGGATTTTATGGCTGAATTTCATGTTTCTGGTCATTAAGAACACTACCGCGGAGGGACGGGTCAGGACGGGCTGTCAATTTGCCATAACGCAGGATTTTGCGCTGTGACTTTTTATCGGCGTAGAAGCCCGGCTCATCAGGCGTCCCGGGTCCAATCCCGACGAAAGGTACGACGGCGTCACAATCCGGTTGATTCATTCCTGAAACACCTCTGTATGGCCAATAAATACTGGCGGCGCCAGGGAACCAGATAGGGGTTTTCTCTTCTAAGGATCAGGTTGGCACCCTGCCACCTCCCTTCCGCTCCAGGAGTTACACCATGTCGCTGCGATCTATCGCTCTGCTGTTTATGTGCGTCGTGCTGACCGCATGCAGCAAGGTCAACCAGGAAAACTATTCGAAGCTGTCGGCTGGCATGCCCAAGGCCGAAGTCGAAACGTTGCTGGGAAAACCGACCGATTGCTCAGGCGCCCTCGGCATGTCCAGCTGCACCTGGGGCGACCAGAAAAGCTTTATCAGCGTGCAGTACGCCGGTGACAAAGTGTTGATGTTTTCCGGCCAAGGCCTGAAGTAAACCGAGGCCAGTGGCCTGCGGGAGAAAAATAATGATGCGGTTAGTGTTTGTGCTTTTGGCTGGCCTGGTATTGGCTGGCTGTGCCACTTCTGGCGAAGATCCGTTGGCACCCAAGACGGTCAACAGCGTCAATCTCAAGCGTTACCAGGGGACCTGGTATGAGTTGGCCCGCCTGCCCATGTATTTCCAGCGCAATTGCGCGCAATCGGAAGCTCACTACACCCTCAAGCCAGACGGCAACGTGGGCGTGCTCAATCGCTGCCTGACCTCGGACTGGCAGTGGGAAGAAGCCAGGGGCACCGCGACGCCGCAGGTGCCGGGCAAGACCGACAAGCTCTGGGTCGAATTCGATAACTGGTTTTCCCGGATCGTGCCGGGCGTGGCGAAGGGGCAATACTGGGTGCTCTATGTCAGCGATGACTACAAGACCGCCATCGTCGGCGACCCGAGCCGTCGCTACATGTGGCTGCTGTCCCGCACACCGACCGTCAACAGCGTCGTGCGCGAGGAACTGCTGAGCAAGGCGCGCCAGCAGGGCTATGACACGACACGCCTGGTCTGGCGCGCGTCGGACCGGCAGATGGCCAAGACTTCGGACTGACAGTCACCCGAAAACCAATGTGGGAGCGAGCTTGCTCGCGATAGCGGACTTTCAATCAACATTCATGTTGAAAGTAAAGGCCTCATCGCGAGCAAGCTCGCTCCCACATTTGGTATCTGTCACATCGATTCTTGGGGTCAGCCCAGCAGTTCGCGCAGCACCTGGGTAAACGCCCGGGCGCTTTCCGCTTCGCCGGCATGACGTCCCTCACGCACCACCCACTGTCCGCCGACCATCACATCGCGCACCTGGCGATCGCCGCCAGCGAACAGCCAGCGATTGAGGATCCCGTCGCCCTGGGCCGTGGCCAGGTATGGGTCGTTGCCATCGAGCACCAGCCAGTCGGCGCGCTTGCCGATTTCGAGAGCGCCGATCGGCTGCCCCAGGGCCTGGGCGCCGCCTTCCAATGCCGCGTCAAACAAGGTGCGGCCAACCATCGGCTGATCCGCCCGATACAAGCGATTGCGCCGTTGATCCCGCAGGCGCTGGCCATATTCCAGCCAGCGCAATTCTTCGACCACGCTCAATGACACATGGCTGTCGGAGCCGATACCGAGGCGTCCGCCCTGGGCGAGGAAATCCACGGCCGGGAAAATCCCGTCCCCCAGGTTGGCTTCGGTGGTCAGGCACAGGCCGGCAATCGCCCGGCTCTTGGCCATGAGGCTGACTTCCTGGGCGTTGGCGTGGGTGGCGTGGACCAGGCACCAGCGCTGATCGACCTCGGTATTTTCATACAGCCATTGCAGCGGACGTGCGCCGCTCCAGCCCAGGCAGTCATCGACTTCCTTTTGCTGCTCGGCGATGTGGATGTGCACCGGGCAATCACGGTCGCTGGCGGCCAGTACATCCTGGATCTGCCCGGGTGTCACGGCGCGCAGCGAGTGGAAGCACAGGCCCAGCGCCTGGGACGCTTGCCCGGCCAGGATCGGCTGCAAGCGCGACTGAAGCTTCAGGTAATTTTCGGTGCTGTTGATGAAGCGGCGCTGCCCGTCGTTGGGTGCCTGGCCGCCAAAGCCGGAATGGCTGTAGAGCACCGGCAGCAGCGTCAGGCCAATGCCGGCGGCACTGGCAGCGTGGCTGATACGCAGGGCCAGCTCCGCCGGGTCGGCGTAGGGCGCGCCGTCGGTGTCATGGTGGACATAGTGGAATTCAGCGACCGAAGTATAGCCGGCCTTGAGCATTTCGATGTACAGCTGGCGGGCGATGATGCCGAGTTGGTCGGGGCTGATTTTTCCGACGAGGCGGTACATCAAGTCGCGCCAGGTCCAGAAACTGTCGTTGGGATTGCCCGCCACTTCCGCCAGCCCGGCCATCGCCCGTTGGAAGGCGTGGGAGTGCAGGTTCGGCATGCCCGGCAACAGCGGACCGCCCAGCCGTTCGGCGCCATCTGCGTGGGAGCCGGCCTGGATATGGGTCAGGACGCCTGCGGCATCCACCTCAAGACGTACATCATAGGCCCATCCACTAGGCAGCAGCGCGCGTTCGGCAAAGAAGGCGGACATGGTTCAACCTCATCGTGCGTAATTTGTATATACATATACAGACGTTTGCCTGGCCGGTAAACTCCGGCAAGCTAGCAACCTTATTCGCAGAACAGGGAACCGCCGTGCCGACTCCGCCTGCCAAACCGCCGCTGGCCGCAAACATGGGTGACAGTCCGGCGCCCTTGTACGCCCGCGTTAAACAAATGATTACCCAGCAGATCGACAGTGGAAACTGGCCGCCGCATTACCGTGTGCCATCGGAAAGCGAGCTGGTCAGCCAGCTGGGTTTCAGCCGCATGACCATCAACCGTGCCCTGCGGGAAATGACCGCCGACGGCCTGTTGGTGCGCATGCAGGGTGTCGGCACCTTCGTGGCCGAGCCCAAGAGCCAGTCCGCGATGTTCGAAGTGCATAACATCGCGGATGAAATCGCCTCCCGTGGTCATCGTCACAGCTGCAAGGTCATCACCCTGGAAGAAGAGGCGGCCGGTTCCGAGCGGGCCCTGGCCTTGGACATGCGTGAAGGCCAGAAGGTATTCCATTCACTGATCGTGCATTTCGAGAACGACATCCCCGTGCAAATCGAGGACCGTTTCGTCAACGCACTGGTGGCACCTGAATACCTCAAGCAGGACTTTACCGTGCAAACCCCCTACGCCTACCTGAACCAGGTTGCGCCGCTGACCGAAGGCGAGCACGTAGTGGAGGCGATCCTGGCCGAGCCGAGCGAATGCAAGCTGTTGCAGATCGAAAGGGGCGAGCCGTGCCTGTTGATCCGTCGCCGCACCTGGTCCGGGCGCCAACCGGTCACCGCCGCTCGCCTGATCCATCCGGGCTCACGTCACAGTCTGGAAGGGCGTTTTCATAAATGAGCCAATTGAAAGTGTTACGTGCCGCGGATTACCCGCGCATGCCTTGGAAGAACGGTGGCGGCAGTACCGAGGAAATCACTCGCGATGCCGGCACCGGCCTGGAAGGTTTCGGCTGGAGACTGTCGATTGCCGATATCGGTGAGTCGGGTGGTTTTTCCACCTTCGCCGGTTACGAGCGGATCATCAGTGTCTTGCAGGGAGATGGCATGACGTTGAATGTCGATGGTCAGGCTACGCGGGCGCTTTATCCGCTGGACGCTTTTGCGTTCAGCGGCGAGAGCCATGTGCATTGCACGCTGCTGGGCGGACCGATTCGTGACTTCAACCTGATCTACGCACCGCAGCGTTACCGCGTGCGATTGCAATGGTTGGGCGGCCAGCAGCGGTTTTTCAGCGAGGCGGCAACGGTGTTGGGGTTCAGTGCCGCGCCGACGCTGAGGGTCAAGATGGATGAGGCTGTCGAGGCGCTGGGGCTTTATGACTGCCTGCAACTGAGCGGCAACACCGGGCTGCTGGAAATCACCACCCACGGCCAATGCTGCGTGATCGAGCTGACGGCCCACTAAAGAAATCCTGCGACAGAGCTTTTGTGGCGAGGGAGCTTGCTCCCGCTGGGCCGGGCTGGCGCTCCAGCGCGCAGCGGCCCTGTTTTTTGGGGTCTGCTTCGCAGCCCAGCGGGAGCAAGCTCCCTCGCCACAAAAAGCGTGTTTATTGTTCCTTCCGCACGCACCAACTTGTTACTGAATGCCCCAGCGTGGCGCAATATCACGCTTTTGTGTCCCCCCGATTCCTCCCTTTGAACCCCCCCGTCAAAAACTTCATGCCGCTCAGCAGCCCTTGAATCACAAGGCTTTCAGCAATTCCCCAACCGTTTCTGAACACTACCTCTAACAAGTTGGCCGCTTGATTGCATATGCTTGTACATACAAGTAAAGACGTATGCGTATGAGTCACCGATATTCAACGCAACGTTCGTAGAAATCGCTGCCCACTGCCCGGGCTGGTCTGGATTGATCGCTGAGGAGTTTTTGCTGTGACCGACGCTACCCGCAAACCCGAAAAATACCGTGACGTTGAAATCCGCGCCCCTCGCGGTAACACGCTGACCGCTAAGAGCTGGCTGACCGAAGCGCCGCTGCGCATGCTGATGAACAACCTCGACCCGGAAGTGGCCGAGAACGCCAAGGAGCTGGTGGTCTACGGTGGCATCGGCCGCGCGGCACGCAACTGGGAGTGCTACGACAAGAGCGTCGAAAGCCTCACCCACCTGAATGACGACGAAACCCTGCTGGTGCAATCCGGCAAGCCGGTGGGCGTGTGCAAGACCCACAGCAACGCCCCCCGCGTACTGATCGCCAACTCCAACCTGGTGCCGCACTGGGCCAGTTGGGAACATTTCAACGAACTCGACGCCAAGGGCCTGGCCATGTACGGCCAGATGACCGCCGGCAGCTGGATCTACATCGGCAGCCAGGGCATCGTGCAAGGCACCTATGAAACCTTCGTCGAGGCCGGTCGCCAGCATTACGATTCCAACCTCAAGGGCCGCTGGGTGCTGACCGCCGGCCTGGGCGGCATGGGCGGCGCACAGCCGCTGGCCGCGACCTTGGCCGGTGCATGCTCGCTGAACATCGAGTGCCAGCAGGTGAGCATCGATTTCCGCCTGAAAACCCGCTACGTCGACGAGCAAGCCAAAGACCTCGACGACGCCCTGGCGCGCATCGAGAAATACACCGCCGAAGGCAAGGCGATTTCCATTGCACTGTGTGGGAACGCGGCGGAAATCCTGCCGGAAATGGTCCGTCGTGGTGTGCGTCCGGACATGGTCACCGACCAGACCAGCGCCCACGATCCCCTCAACGGCTATCTGCCGGCCGGCTGGACCTGGGACGAATACCGTGCCCGCGCCAAGACCGAGCCCGCCGCCGTGGTGCAGGCCGCCAAGCAATCGATGGCCGTGCACGTCAAAGCCATGTTGGCCTTCCAGAAAATGGGTGTGCCGACCTTCGATTACGGCAACAACATCCGCCAGATGGCCCAGGAAGAGGGCGTCGAAAATGCCTTCGACTTCCCGGGTTTCGTCCCGGCCTACATCCGTCCGCTGTTTTGCCGCGGCATCGGCCCGTTCCGCTGGGCGGCGCTGTCGGGTGACCCGCAGGACATCTACAAGACCGACGCCAAGGTCAAGGAACTGATCCCCGACGACGCCCACCTGCACAACTGGCTGGACATGGCCCGCGAGCGCATCAGTTTCCAGGGCTTGCCGGCACGGATCTGCTGGGTTGGCCTGGGCCAGCGCGCCAAGTTGGGCCTGGCGTTCAACGAAATGGTGCGCAGCGGTGAGCTGTCGGCGCCGATCGTCATCGGCCGTGACCACCTCGACTCCGGTTCCGTGGCCAGCCCGAACCGTGAAACAGAATCCATGCAGGACGGCTCCGACGCCGTTTCCGACTGGCCGCTGCTCAATGCCTTGCTCAACACCGCCAGTGGCGCGACTTGGGTATCGCTGCACCACGGTGGCGGCGTCGGCATGGGCTTCTCCCAGCACTCGGGCATGGTGATCGTCTGCGATGGTACCGATGAAGCGGCCGAGCGGATTGCCCGCGTGCTGCACAACGATCCGGCGACCGGCGTGATGCGCCATGCCGATGCCGGTTACCAGATCGCCATTGATTGCGCGAAGGAGCAGGGGCTGAACCTGCCGATGATTACCGGCAAATAACGCAACACCCATGTGGGAGCGAGCCTGCTCGCGAAGGCGGCTTGTCATCCGAGGCATGTGTTGAATGACACACCGCTTTCGCGAGCAGGCTCGCTCCCACAAATAAAAGCAGCGCCCGAACCCGAACAATCCACAGAGGTTGAACCATGGCTGTCACCAGCACACGCGTAAGCAGCAAGCCGTTGATCGAGAAACGTTCGATCGACTACATCCCGGAAGCGGAGCGACACGGTCGGCTGTTGAGCCAGTTCACCCTCTGGATGGGGGCCAACCTGCAAATCACTGCAATCGTCACCGGTGCATTGGCGGTGGTGCTGGGCGGTGATGTGTTCTGGTCGTTGATCGGTTTGCTGATCGGCCAAGTGCTCGGCGGTGGCGTCATGGCCTTGCATGCCGCCCAAGGGCCAAAGCTTGGCCTGCCGCAGATGATCTCCAGTCGTGTGCAGTTTGGTGTGTATGGCGCGGCCATCCCGATCGTGCTGGTGTGCCTGATGTACCTGGGTTTCACCGCGACGGGGACCGTGCTTTCCGGCCAGGCGCTGGGCCAGTTGTTTGGCGTCAGCGACAGTGTCGGCATCCTCATTTTCGCCAGTGTCATTGTGCTGGTCACGGTGCTCGGGTATCGGGTGATTCACTTCATTGGCCGTGTCGCCAGCGTGATTGGTGTGATTGCCTTTGTTTACCTGTTTGCTCGCCTGATCAGCCAGACCGACGTGGGCGCACTCCTGCAAATTCGCCATTTCAGCTGGAGCAGTTTCCTGCTGGCGGTGTCGCTCGCGGCCTCCTGGCAGATCGCTTTCGGCCCCTACGTGGCGGACTATTCGCGTTACCTGCCGAGCAAGACCTCTTCGGTGAAAACCTTTTTTGCCGCAGGTGCCGGTTCAGTCATCGGCGCGCAGGTGGCGATGATCCTTGGCGTGTTTGCCGCCGCCTCGGCCAACGGGCAGTTCGCCGGTCACGAAGTGGCCTACATCGTTGGCCTGGGCGGTACCGGTGCCACGGCTGCGTTGCTGTACTTCAGCATCGCGTTCGGCAAGGTCACCATCTCCACGCTGAACTCCTATGGCAGCTTCATGTGCATCGCGACCATCATCAGCGGGTTCCGGGGACACCTGAACGTAACGCGTGTGCAGCGTCTGGTGTTCGTGCTGTTCATTGTCGGCGCGGCGACCTTGATCGCGCTGCTCGGCCAGCACTCGTTCCTCGGTGCGTTCAAGTCCTTCATCTTGTTCTTGCTGGCGTTCTTCACACCGTGGAGCGCAATCAACCTGGTGGACTACTACTGCATCACGCGCGAGCGTTATGACGTGCCGGCATTGAACGATCCGAAGGGTCGCTACGGTCGCTGGAATGCCCTCGGCATCAGCGTCTACGTCTTTGGTGTACTGGTTCAGTTGCCGTTCATTGCCACCAAGTTCTATACCGGTCCGTTGGTGAAAGCCATGGGCGGTGTGGACATCTCCTGGATCATCGGCCTGGTGGTCCCGGCGGCGCTGTATTACGTCGTCGCCAGGAAGTGGCACAGCGCAGTACCCGATCAATTGATCCTGCCGGTCGAGCAGGACGCGGTTGACGCACAACCGAGCAGGGCGGGCCGCATCCAAGCGGTCTGATGGGACGTTGACAGGGCTGGATGCCTCTTGACTGCCGTAAGCCAATCCAACTGATTAGGAGCGTCACATAATGAAGTCGAACAAGACCCTGCTGACCACATTGCTTTCCATGGGCCTGCTGGCCAGCGCCGGCGCCACGCAAGCGGCCGGTTGGTGCGAGTCGGGTAAACCGGTGAAATTCGCCGGCCTGAACTGGGAAAGCGGCATGCTGCTGACCGACGTCCTGCAAGTGGTGCTGGAAAAAGGCTACGACTGCAAGACCGACTGCCTGCCCGGCAACTCCATCACCATGGAAAACGCCCTGAGCAGCAACGACATCCAGGTATTTGCCGAAGAGTGGGTCGGCCGCAGTGAAGTCTGGAACAAGGCCGAGAAGGCCGGCAAGGTGGTCGGCGTCGGGGCCCCGGTGGTGGGCGCCATCGAAGGCTGGTACGTGCCGCGCTACGTGATCGAAGGCGATGCCAAGCGCAAGCTCGAAGCCAAGGCCCCGGGCCTGAAGAACATCGCCGACCTGGGCCAGTACGCCGCCGTGTTCAAGGATCAGGAAGAGCCATCCAAGGGCCGCTTCTACAACTGCCCGGCCGGCTGGACCTGCGAGCTGGACAACAGCGAAATGCTGAAGAGCTACGGCCTGGAAAAAACCTACACCAACTTCCGTCCAGGCACCGGCCCGGCCCTGGATGCGGCGGTGCTGTCGAGCTACAAGCGTGGCGAGCCGATCCTGTTCTACTACTGGTCGCCAACGCCGCTGATGGGCCAGGTGGACTTGGTCAAACTCGAAGAAAAACCCGGCGTGGATAAAAGCGTGAGCATCAAGGTCGGCCTGTCCAAGACCTTCCACGACGAAGCCCCGGAACTGGTAGCGGTGCTGGAAAAGGTCAACCTTCCGATCGATATCCTGAACCAGAACCTCGGGCGCATGGCCAAAGAGCGGATCGAGTCGCCGAAACTGGCGAAGATCTTCCTGAAGGAACATCCTGAAGTCTGGCACGCCTGGGTCAGTGACGACGCTGCCAAGAAAATCGACGCGGCTCTGTAGGTCGAATATTTCCCGGCCAACCAGAGGGCTGGCCGGGACATTCACCGCATCCACCTGATCGAGAGTCTCTTATGTTTCCCGAAAGCTTTACCTTCTCCATCGCCGACTGGGTCAACGGTTGGGGCGATTCCTTGGTGACCAATTATGGCGATGTGTTCCGGCACATCTCCGACACCCTGCTGTGGGCCATCGTCAACCTCGAAGGCCTGCTGCGCATGGCGCCGTGGTGGTTGATGCTGGCCATCGTCGGCGGCGTTGCCTGGCACGCCACCCGCAAGGTCGTCGCTACGGCGGTGATCGTCGGCCTGTTGTTCCTGGTGGGTGCGGTGGGCCTGTGGGACAAATTGATGCAGACCCTTGCCCTGATGCTGGTGGCGACGCTGATCTCGGTGATGATCGGCATTCCTCTGGGCATTCTCTCGGCGCGCAGCAATCGCCTGCGTTCGGTGTTGATGCCGTTGCTGGACATCATGCAGACCATGCCGAGCTTCGTGTACCTGATTCCGGTGTTGATGCTGTTTGGCCTGGGCAAGGTCCCGGCGATCTTCGCCACGGTGATCTACGCCGCGCCGCCGTTGATTCGCCTGACCGACCTGGGCATCCGCCAGGTGGACGGCGAAGTGATGGAGGCGATCAACGCCTTCGGCGCCAACCGCTGGCAGCAGCTGTTCGGCGTGCAACTGCCCCTGGCCCTGCCGAGCATCATGGCCGGGATCAACCAGACCACCATGATGGCCCTGTCGATGGTCGTCATCGCCTCGATGATCGGCGCCCGTGGCTTGGGTGAAGACGTGTTGGTGGGCATCCAGACCCTCAACGTCGGGCGTGGCCTGGAAGCGGGCCTGGCCATTGTGATTCTCGCCGTGGTCATCGACCGCATTACCCAGGCCTATGGTCGTCCTCGGCATGAGGTGAGCAAATGAACAACGCAGCCATCAGCAAGATCGAAGTCAAGAACGTCTTCAAGATTTTCGGCAACCGCTCCAAGGAAGCCCTGGAGCTGATCCGCCAGAACAAGACCAAGGACCAGGTGCTGGCCGAAACCGGCTGCGTGGTCGGCGTGAACGACCTGTCGCTGAGCATCGGCACCGGTGAGATCTTCGTGATCATGGGCCTGTCCGGCTCCGGCAAATCCACGTTGGTGCGCCACTTCAACCGGCTGATCGACCCTACCAGTGGCGCGATCCTGGTGGACGGCGAAGACATCCTGCAACTGGACATGGACGCCTTGCGCGAGTTTCGCCGGCACAAGATCAGCATGGTGTTCCAGAGCTTCGGCCTGCTGCCCCACAAGAGCGTGCTGGACAACGTCGCCTACGGCTTGAAAGTGCGCGGCGAGAGCAAGCAGGTGTGCGCCGAGCGGGCGCTGCACTGGATCAACACCGTGGGCCTGAAAGGCTACGAGAACAAATACCCGCACCAGCTCTCCGGTGGCATGCGCCAGCGCGTCGGTTTGGCCCGGGCCTTGGCGGCGGACACGGACATCATCCTGATGGACGAAGCCTTCAGCGCCCTCGACCCGCTGATCCGCGCGGAAATGCAGGACCAGTTGCTGGAACTGCAAAAGACCCTGCACAAGACCATCGTCTTCATCACCCACGACCTCGACGAGGCCGTGCGCATCGGCAATCGCATTGCGATTCTCAAGGACGGCAAGCTGATCCAGGTCGGCACGCCGCGGGAGATCCTGCACTCGCCGGCGGATGAGTATGTCGATCGGTTTGTGCAGCGCAGGGCTGCGGTGGTTTGAGGTTGTGGTGGCTGGCGCGCTTTTGTGGCGAGGGAGCTTGCTCCCGCTCGGGCGCGTAGCGGCCGCTTCTTTTGGGCCTGCTGCGCAGTCCAGCGGGAGCAAGCTCCCTCGCCACAAAGGCTGTGCTTTTAGCCAGATGTGATGCTGAAATAATTTTTTCATGAGGTTGAAGATGTCCCAGGCTGAAAAAATCATCATCACCGGCGCTCCGTTGCGCTGGCAGGACGTGGTCGCCGTCGCTCGCTTCGGCGCGGTGCTAGAGCTGTCGACCCAGACCTGGGCACGGATCGACAATGCCCAGGCCATCGTCCAGCGCATCGTCGAAAGCGGCGAACGCGCCTATGGCGTCAACACCGGCCTGGGCGCCTTGTGCAATGTCTCGCTCAAGGACGAACAACTCAGCCAACTGTCGCGCAACACCCTGCTCAGCCATGCCTGTGGCGTCGGCCCGGCGCTCTCCGACGAGCAGACCCGGGCGATTCTCTGCGCGGCCCTCCACAACTACAGCCAGGGCAAGTCCGGCATCCATCGGCGCGTGGTCGAGGCGTTGCTGGCCCTGCTCAATCGCGGCATCACCCCGCAAGTGCCGTCCCAGGGTTCGGTGGGTTACCTGACCCACATGGCCCACATCGGCATTGCGTTGCTGGGCGTTGGCCAGGTCAGCTATCGCGGGCAAATCGTCCCGGCGCAACACGCCCTGGCCGCCGAGAATTTGCAACCGGTGCAACTGGGGGCCAAGGACGGTTTGTGCCTGGTCAACGGCACGCCATGCATGACCGGCCTCAGTTGCCTGGCCCTGGCCGATGCCACGCGACTGGTGCAATGGGCCGACGTGATCGGCGCCATGAGTTTCGAGGCCCAGCGCGGCCAGATCGCCGCGTTCGACGCCGACGTCATGGCGCTGAAGCCGCATCCGGGCATGCAGCAGGTCGGCGTCAATCTGCGGGCATTGCTCGACGGCAGCGAAGTCATCGCCGGTAGCCTGGGTATTCGCACCCAGGACGCCTTGAGTATCCGTTCGATTCCCCAGGTACACGGCGCGGCTCGCGACCAATTGGCCCATGCCCGACAACAGATCGAAACCGAACTCAACTCGGTGACCGATAACCCGCTGCTGCTGGGGACACCGGAGAACTTCCGGGTCATGTCCCAGGCCAATCCCCACGGCCAATCGGTGGCGTTGGCGGCAGACCTGCTGGCGATTGCCATGGCAGAGATCGGCTCCATCGCCGAGCGCCGCCTCGACCGGCTGATCAACCCGCACGTCAGCGGCCTGCCAGCCTTCCTGGTGGCCAACCCCGGCGTGAACTCGGGGATGATGATCGTGCAATACGTCGCCGCATCGCTGTGCGCGGAAAACAAGCAATTGGCGCAACCGGCGGTGCTGGACAATTTCGTCACCTCCGGGTTGCAGGAAGACCATTTGAGCATGGGCACCAACGCCGCCCTGAAGCTGCACCGGGCGTTGGAAAACTGCACGCAGATCCTCGCCATCGAATACCTGCTGGCGGCCCAGGCCTTTGAATTTCTCAAGACGCAGCGCTTCGGCGCCGGGACGGACATCGCCTGGAAGTTGCTGCGCGAGCGTGTTCCGGCCTACGACCAGGACCGCTGGCTGGCGCCGGAAATCGCCAGCGCCGCCGGGCTGCTAAAAGATCCGAACGTGCTGCACAACGTACTACCCAATTTGAACTGATCAAAATAGCGCCAGCGTGCCAAGGCACCTATAGCCCAAAAGGCATCGCCCAAAAAGCGAAGGTGACGGATAACGGAACATTCCGGAGCGACTGGCGGGTGAAAAACAAAACTCTCAAAAGGAGCAATACATGACTGCCTTAAACCTGATTCCCGGCCAATTGAGCCTGGCTCAATTGCGTGACATCTATCAGCACCCGGTCACCCTGAGCCTGGACGCCAGCGCGTCGGCGCAGATCGAGGCCAGTGTTGCGTGCGTGGAACAGATCCTCGCCGAGAACCGTACCGCCTACGGCATCAACACCGGCTTCGGCCTGTTGGCCTCGACCCGTATCGCCAGCGAAGACCTGGAGAACCTGCAGCGCTCCCTGGTGCTGTCCCATGCCGCTGGCGTGGGCGAGCCGATCAG
Source organism: Pseudomonas sp. CG7 (assembly GCF_023701885.1). Classification (NCBI taxonomy): domain Bacteria; kingdom Pseudomonadati; phylum Pseudomonadota; class Gammaproteobacteria; order Pseudomonadales; family Pseudomonadaceae; genus Pseudomonas; species Pseudomonas sp. CG7. Next base: position 159,649 of record NZ_JABAEE010000004.1, read on the forward strand.
CGATGCGCTGGTGCGGTTGGTCATGGTGCTCAAGGTCAACAGCCTGAGCCGGGGTTTTTCCGGCATCCGTCGGCAGGTGATCGATGCGCTGATTGCGCTGATCAATGCCGAGGTCTACCCGCACATCCCGCTCAAGGGGTCGGTCGGTGCGTCCGGTGACCTGGCGCCGCTGGCCCATATGTCCCTGGTGCTGCTGGGCGAAGGCAAGGCCCGCTACAAGGGCGAATGGCTGCCGGCCGTCGACGCCCTGAAAATGGCCGGCCTCGCGCCGCTGACCCTGGCCGCCAAGGAAGGCCTGGCGCTGCTCAACGGCACCCAGGTCTCCACCGCGTTTGCCCTGCGCGGCCTGTTCGAAGGCGAAGACCTGTTCGCCGGTGCCCTGGCCCTGGGCAGCCTCACGGTGGAAGCGGTGCTCGGTTCGCGTTCGCCATTCGATGCACGTATCCATGCGGCTCGCGGCCAGAAAGGCCAGATCGATGCCGCCGCGGCCTACCGCGACCTGCTGGGCGAGCGCAGCGAAGTCTCCGATTCGCACCAGAACTGCGACAAGGTCCAGGACCCGTACTCCCTGCGCTGCCAGCCGCAAGTGATGGGTGCCTGCCTGACCCAGTTCCGCCAGGCTGCCGAAGTGCTGGTGATCGAGGCCAACGCGGTGTCGGACAACCCGCTGGTGTTCGCTGCCGAGGGCGACGTGATTTCCGGTGGCAACTTCCACGCTGAACCGGTGGCGATGGCCGCTGACAACATGGCCCTGGCGATTGCCGAAATCGGCTCCCTGAGTGAGCGGCGCATTTCGCTGATGATGGACAAGCACATGTCGCAACTGCCGCCGTTCTTGGTGGCCAATGGCGGGGTGAACTCCGGCTTCATGATCGCCCAAGTGACTGCGGCCGCCCTGGCCAGTGAAAACAAGGCGCTGTCCCATCCCCATTCGGTGGACAGCCTGCCGACCTCGGCCAACCAGGAAGACCACGTCTCCATGGCCCCGGCCGCTGGCAAGCGCCTGTGGGAGATGGCCGAGAACACCCGTGGGATTTTGGCGGGGGAATGGCTTGCGGCATGCCAGGGCCTGGACCTGCGCGGCGGCTTGAAGACTTCCGCCAAACTGCAACAGGCCCGGGGCCTGTTGCGTGCAGAAGTGCCGTTCTATGAGAAGGACCGGTTCTTTGCGCCGGACATCAATGCAGCGAGTGAATTGCTGGCGAGTCGGTGCCTGAACGAATTGGTTACGGCGCAGCTGTTGCCGAGCCTGTAAGGGCCCCTTCGCGAGCAAGCTCGCTCCCACAGGGGATCGGTGTCGAGCCCTTCATTTGGGGTACACCCCTGATCCCTGTGGGAGCGAGCCTGCTCGCGATTCGATTTTGAATGAGACGAGGAAACCGGGATGAAAACCCTCTGGCAAAACTGCCACGCCGCCACCATGGCCCAAGGCGTCTACTCGATCATCGAAGACGCCGCCATCGTCACCCAGGACGAGCACATTCAATGGATCGGCCCGTGCGCCGAGTTGCCAGCAGGCGATTACCCGGCGGTCAACGACCTCAAGGGCGCCTGGGTCACGCCGGGGCTGATCGACTGCCACACCCACACGGTGTTTGGCGGCAACCGCAGCGGTGAGTTCGAACAGCGCCTGCAAGGTGTCAGCTACGCCGCAATCGCCGCAGCCGGCGGTGGCATCGCCAGTACCGTGCGCGCCACCCGCGCCGCCAGTGAAGACGAGCTGTTCGCCAGCGCGGCCAAACGCCTGAAAAGCCTGATGCATGACGGCGTGACCACGGTGGAAATCAAGTCCGGCTATGGCTTGGACCTGGCCAGCGAACGCAAGATCTTGCGGGTCATTCGCCGCCTCGCTGCCGAACTTCCGGTCAGCGTACGCAGCACCTGCCTGGCGGCCCACGCCTTGCCGCCGGAATACAAGGACCGCGCTGATGATTACATCGAGCACATCTGCACCGAGATGCTGCCGGCCCTGGCGGCAGAGGGGCTGGTGGATGCGGTGGACGCCTTTTGCGAATACCTGGCCTTTTCCCCGGCGCAGGTCGAGCGGGTGTTCATCACCGCGCAGCAATTGGGCCTGCCGGTGAAGCTGCACGCCGAACAGTTGTCATCGCTGCAGGGTTCCAGCCTTGCGGCACGCTACCAGGCGCTGTCGGCCGATCACCTGGAGTTCATGACCGAAGACGATGCCATGGCCATGGCCGCGTCCGGCACCGTGGCGGTGTTGCTGCCGGGGGCGTTTTATTTCCTGCGCGAAACCCAGCTGCCGCCCATGGATGCCCTGCGCAAGCACGGCGTGAAAATCGCCGTGGCCAGCGACCTCAACCCCGGCACTTCGCCGGCGTTGTCGTTGCGCTTGATGTTGAACATGGCCTGCACCTGTTTCCGCATGACCCCGGAAGAAGCCTTGGCGGGGGCGACGATTCATGCGGCCCAAGCCTTGGGCATGGCGCAGACCCACGGTTCGCTGGAAGCCGGCAAGGTCGCGGATTTTGTCGCCTGGCACATCGACCGCCCCGCTGACCTGGCGTACTGGCTCGGTGGCGATCTGGAAAAACGCGTCGTGCGTCACGGCGTGGAAATCGATTGAGGAGAACGGTTGTGGAGAAGGTCCTGAATTTCAAGCAAGGGCGCGTGCCGCTGTTGATCAGCATGCCCCACGCCGGCCTGCGCCTGACCCCGGCGGTACAGGCCGGGTTGATCCCCGAGGCCCAGAGCCTGCCGGACACCGACTGGCACATTCCCAAGCTCTATGAGTTCGCCAATGAGTTGGGCGCCAGCACCCTGGCCGCGGAATACTCGCGGTTCGTCGTCGACCTGAATCGCCCCGCCGATGACAAACCGATGTACGTCGGCGCCACCACCGGTCTTTACCCGGCGACGCTGTTCGATGGCGTGCCGTTGTTTCGCGAAGGACTGGAACCTTCGGCCGAGGAGCGGGCGACGTATCTGCAACAAGTCTGGATGCCGTACCACCAGGCGCTGGCGCAGGAGCTGGCGCGGCTCAAGGCCGAGTTCGGCTATGCCTTGCTGTTCGATGCCCACTCGATCCGTTCGGTGATCCCGCACCTGTTCGACGGCAAGTTGCCGGACTTCAACCTGGGCACGTTCAACGGCGCCAGCTGCGACCCGACCCTGGCCAGCCAGCTCGAAGCCATCTGCGCTCGCCATGGCCAGTTCACCCATGTGCTCAACGGGCGTTTCAAGGGCGGGCACATCACCCGGTATTACGGCAACCCGGCCGAGGACATCCACGCGGTGCAACTGGAGCTGTGCCAAAGCACCTACATGGAAGAGTTCGAACCGTTCAACTATCGCTCCGATCTGGCGGCGCCGACCCAGGTGGTGCTCAGGGAGTTGTTGGAAGGCTTCCTGGCGTGGGGGCAAAAGGCCTACAAACATTAATCTGTGACCAAGCAGTCTTTGTGAAGGACTTCTTGTGAACATGGGGTTCTGTGGCGAGGAAGCTTGCTCCCGCTGGGTGGCGAAGCCGCCCTCGCTTTTTTGGTTGCTACGCAACCGAGCGGGAGCAAGCTCCCTCGCCACAAAAGCATTTCAAGCCGCTCTCCCTGTCGCCACCGTGCAAAACCAAGTCGCCACAGTTCACCTTTACCTCCTCGACGCTGCGTAATGTTCCAGGCACGGTGCACCTAGACACCGACCTACAACAATCCACTGCCGCACGAGACCCCTCGCGATGAAAAGACTGTCCAAGCGCTGTCTGTCGTTCCTCTGCGGTACCGTTCTACTAAGCTCCGGCGCGATGGCCGCCGAGCCTGCATCCTGCCAGACCGTACGCATGGGCGTGGTCAACTGGACCGACGTGATCGCCACCAGCGGCATGGCCGACGTGTTGCTCACCGGGCTGGGCTACGAAAGCAAGCAGACCAGCGCCGTGCAGCAGATCATCTTCGCCGGCATCCGCGACAAGCGGCTCGACATCTTCCTGGGCTATTGGAAACCGGCGATGGACAAGAACATCGCCCCGTTCCTGGCGGCCAACCAGGTGAAGGTCCTGGATAAACCCAGCCTGGCCGATGCCCAGGCCACCTTGGCCGTCCCGGACTACGTGGCCGCGGCGGGGCTCAAGACCTTTGCCGACATCGCCCGGTTCAAGGATCAGCTCGGTGGCAAGATCTATGGGATTGAGCCAGGCAGTGGCGCCAACACCACCATCAAGACCATGATCGAAACCAATCACTTTGGCCTCAAGGATTTCAAGCTGATCGAATCCGGTGAGGCGGGGATGCTGGCGGCGGTGCAGCGGGCGGTGAATCGCAAGGAATTCGTGGTGTTCGTCGGCTGGACCCCGCCCCCGATGAACATCAACATGAACATCGCCTACCTGACGGGCAGCGAAGACGTCTATGGTCCGAACGAAGGCGCCGCGACCGTGTCCACGGTGACCGCGCCGGACTACGCCCAGCGTTGCCCCAACGTTCAGCGACTGCTGGAAAATCTCACGTTCACCGCCGCCCAGGAAAGCCAGCTGATGGTGCCGATCATGGAGCGCAAGACACCCCAGGACGTCGCCCGGCAATGGCTGCGCGAGCATCCCGAGGATCTGCAGCGCTGGCTCGCTGGCGTGACCAGCTTCGATGGCAAGGATGGCGTAGCGGCGGTGCAGGCCAGCCTCAAGCACTGACACAACCTTATGGACACTGATACCCCTGTGGCGAGGGAGCTTGCTCCCGCTGGGTTGCGAAGCAGCCCTAGAAAAAAAGCGGGCGCTGCGCACCCGAGCGGGAGCAAGCTCCCTCGCCACAGAAGCCACAGAAGCCACAGAAGCTAAAAACGGCTGAGCCACATCCTCTTTCGACGCATGACAATCCAAGATGGCCTACCCACTATCCCAGGCAATGTCCGCCTTCATCGACAAAACCCTGAGCTTCACCGCCCCGGACGACAGCCTCGACGGTTCGCGCCAGGCCTACAGCCAGATGTGCCGGGCGTTTACCCCGCCGCGTCCGCCAACGCTCGTGGTGGAGGATTTGCAGTTGGCCGGCGTGGCCATCCGGGCCTATCGCCCACGCATTGCGCCGCCGCTCGCCGGCTGGCCGTGCATTCTCTACCTGCCCGGTGGCGGTTGGGTGGTGGGGGACCTGGATTCTCATGACTTCATCTGCATGGAACTGGCGGCTGAGCTTGGCGCGTTGGTAGTGGCGGTGGATTACCGGCTGGCCCCCGAGCATCCGTTTCCGGCCGCGGTCGAAGATTGCCTCGCGGTGTGGCACCACTTGGCGGACACCCCGTTTGCCATCGACCCGCGTCGCCGGGCGGTGGCCGGTGACAGTGCCGGCGGCAACCTCGCCGCTGCGTTGTGCTTGGCCTTGCGCGATGCCGGGCAGCCGTTGCCCCGGGTCCAGGTGTTGATCTACCCGGCGCTTGGTGGCCCGGCGGATTTGCCCTCACGCCAAGCGTGCGAAGATGCCCCGCTCTTGAGTGGCCGCGACCTGGAGCGCTATGAGGCGCTGTACCTGTGTGGCGCCCAACCCACGCCTTATGCCATGCCGCTATTCGCCGACGACCTGAGCGGCGTGCCGCCGGCGCTGGTTGCGGTCGCGCAATGGGACCCGCTGCGCGACGATGGTGTCCGTTACAGCGAGCGGCTGAAAGCCGCAGGGGTGGACTCCGTGCTGTATATCGGCGAAGGGCTGGTCCACGGTTGCCTGCGTGGCCGGGGCCAGGTGCCAGAGGTCGATCAGTTGTATCGCACGCTGCTGGCGTTCCTGGCTGACATGCTTTGACTGCGCAGGGGCATGCTCATTCAGGTGATTCGGGTTTATGATGCCGGACGGCAGATTAAATAGACGTCCCCACAGGGATGACTCGACCCCTTACGGAGCGCGCAATGCTGACTTTGTACCCGCAGATCAAACCCCATGCCCGGCACGATCTGGCTGTCGATGACACCCACACGCTCTATGTCGATGAAAGCGGTTCCCCGGAAGGTCTGCCAGTGGTGTTCATTCACGGTGGCCCGGGTGCTGGCTGCGACGCGCAGAGTCGTCGCTACTTCGATCCGAACCTTTACCGTATCGTCACCTTCGACCAGCGCGGTTGCGGTCGCTCCACCCCCCACGCCAGCCTGGAAAACAACACCACCTGGGATCTGGTCGAAGACCTGGAGCGCATCCGCAAGCACCTGGGCATCGAAAAATGGGTGCTGTTCGGCGGTTCCTGGGGCTCGACCCTGGCCCTGGCCTACGCCCAGACCCATCCAGAGCGGGTGCATGGCCTGATCCTGCGTGGGATCTTTCTCTGCCGTCCGCAGGAAATCGAGTGGTTCTACCAGGCTGGCGCCAGTCGCCTGTTTCCCGACTATTGGCAAGACTACATCGCGCCGATTCCCCTGGATGAGCGCGACGACTTGCTCAGCGCTTTCCACAAGCGCCTGACCGGTAACGACCAGATTGCCCAGATGCATGCGGCCAAGGCCTGGTCCACCTGGGAAGGTCGTACCGCGACCCTGCGTCCGAACCCGCTGGTGGTCGATCGCTTCTCCGAGCCGCAGCGGGCGCTTTCGATTGCCCGGATCGAATGCCACTACTTCACCAACAATGCGTTCCTCGAACCCAACCAGCTGATTCGCGACATGGGCAAGATCGCCCATTTGCCGGGCGTCATTGTGCACGGCCGCTACGACGTCATCTGCCCCTTGGACAACGCCTGGGAGCTGCATCAGAACTGGCCCAACAGCGAACTGCAGGTGATCCGCGACGCCGGTCACGCCGCTTCGGAGCCGGGAATTACCGATGCGCTGGTACGCGCCGCTGCGCAAATGGCCCGGCGCCTGCTCGACCTGCCGCCCGAGGAAGCATGAAGGGGCTGTTGCAACGTGTGCGCTGCGCACGGGTCGAAGTAGCCGGTGAGATCATCGGGGCTGTAGACCAAGGCTTGCTGGTGCTGGTGGCCGTCGAGCCCGGGGATACCCGGGCCAGCGCCGACAAACTCCTGCACAAGCTGCTTAACTATCGCGTGTTCAGCGACGCCGAGGGCAAGATGAACCTGTCCGTGGTGGATGTCGGTGGTGGGCTGCTGCTGGTGTCGCAGTTCACCTTGGCGGCGGACACCAAAAGCGGCCTGCGTCCAAGTTTTTCCACGGCCGCGCCTCCGGCCTTGGGCGAAGAGTTGTTCAACTATTTGCTGGCCCAGGCGAAACAGGTGCATGGCACAGTGGCATCAGGTAGATTCGGCGCCGACATGCAGGTGCATCTGGTCAATGATGGCCCGGTAACCTTCCTGTTACAGTCCTGAAAGCGTTTGAAACATCTTTTCCGTTCTGTTTCGAGGCTAAACAGGGAGTTTTCTCGATAAATACTTTGCTACCCCTGATGCGTTGTCACGCGGGCTACTAGATAATCGCGCGCTACGGGGGATCAGCGTTCGCTGGTCCATTTGACTTAGGTAGAGACTTGTCCTGAACCGTTTGGGGAATCATTTTGCCCCGTCGGAGTCGGAACAATGCTCGCCAACTTGGCAAGAGTGGTCCGCAGGAACGGTTTTTCAGCGCCGTTACCGTGTAGATACTTTATCTGGCCGTTGGTTTTTTGATCAGTTTTCGGCGAGGGTTGCTCGTGATTGTTAGTCCCTGTAATGCACCAAAAATGACTGCCAAACGGTTTAGAAGCGCCTTGGTAGCGGGCTCGGCCCTGCTGTGCCTGTTCGGCGCGGGCCAACTGTGGGCATTCAGCCTGGATGATGTATCGGCGAAGGCACAAGAACTGGCCGGGCAGAAATTCGAAGCCCCGCGCAGCAATTTGCCGAACGAATTCCGCGAAATGAAGTTCGCCGATTATCAGAAAATCCGTTTCCGCACCGAAAAAGCGGAGTGGGCCGACCAGAAGACCCCGTTCCGGCTGTCCTTCTATCACCAGGGCATGCATTTCGACACCCCGGTGAAGATCAACGAAATCACCGCGACCACCGTCGACGAGATCAAGTACGACCCGACACGGTTCGATTTCGGCGACGTGAAGTTCGATCCCAAGGCCACCGAACAGCTGGGCTACGCCGGTTTCCGCGTGTTGTACCCGATCAACAAGGCCGACAAGCAAGACGAAATCATGACCATGCTGGGCGCGAGTTATTTCCGCGTCATCGGCAAGGGCCAGGTCTACGGCTTGTCCGCGCGTGGCATGGCCATCGACACCGCGTTGCCATCCGGTGAAGAGTTCCCACGCTTTCGCGAGTTCTGGATCCAGCGTCCGAAACCCACCGACAAGCACCTGGTGATCTTCGCCCTGCTGGATTCGCCGCGGGCCACTGGCGCTTATCGCCTGACCGTGCGTCCGGGCACCGACACCGTTGTCGACGTGAAATCCCGCGTGTTCCTGCGCGATCGCGTCAACAAACTGGGTATCGCCCCGTTGACCAGCATGTTCCTGTTCGGCGCCAACCAGCCGTCCAAGGTGCTCAACTACCGTCGTGAACTCCACGATTCCAGCGGCCTGTCCATCCATGCCGGCAACGGCGAGTGGATCTGGCGTCCGCTGAACAACCCGAAACACTTGGCCGTGAGCAACTTCTCGGTAGAAAACCCGCGTGGTTTCGGCCTGCTGCAACGTGGTCGTGACTTCAGCCACTATGAAGACCTGGATGACCGTTACGAAAAACGCCCAAGCGCCTGGATCGAACCGAAAGGCGATTGGGGCAAGGGTACCGTCGATCTGGTCGAGATCCCGACCGCCGACGAAACCAACGACAACATCGTTGCGTTCTGGAGCCCGGAGAAACTGCCTGAACCAGGCCAGCCGCTGGACTTCGCCTACCGTCTGCACTGGACCCTCGACGAAGCCAACCTGCACTCGCCAGACAGTGCCTGGGTCAAGCAGACCCTGCGTTCCACTGGTGATGTGAAGCAGTCCAACCTGATCCGTCAACCGGACGGCAGCGTGGCCTACCTGGTGGATTTCGAAGGGCCGTCCCTGCAAGCATTGCCTGAAGACGCCGAAGTGCGTAGCCAGGTGAGCGTTGGCGACAACGGCGAGATCGTCGAGAACAGCGTGCGCTACAACCCTGAAACCAAGGGCTGGCGCCTGACGCTGCGACTGAAGATCAAGGACCCGAAACAGGCCACCGAGATGCGTGCGGCACTGGTTCGTCCGCTGACGCCTGTCGAAGCCCCGGCCGCCTCGCATTCCGCGACCACGACCCTGGCCAAGGCTGACAAGATCGCCCGCCAGCAGACTGAAAAAGAGCTCGCGAAAGAAAACGCGCAAGACGAAGCCAAGGCTGTCCAGGCGGACACCGCCGCGGTCGAACCGACCCCAACCCAGCAGGAACCGGAACCGACTGAGCAAGTCCTGACCGAGACCTGGAGCTATCAGTTGCCAGCCGATGAGTAATACTCCAGTACAGCCAGAGACGCTCAGTGAGTACCTGGCCCATTTGCCCATGACCGACGAGCAGCGCGCCGAACTGGCGGGCTGCAAGTCCTTCAGCGAATTGCACGAACGCCTGTCGTCGCCGACGTTCGACGCGCCCACCGAGGCTGTGCAAGCCTCGGTGGGTCGCCGGCTGACCCTGAGCACCGCCGAAGAGCTTGAAGAAGCGGAAATGCTGGGGCTCGACGCCAGTGGCCGGGTGTGCCTGAAAGCGACGCCGCCGATCCGTCGGACCAAGGTCGTGCCGGAGCCGTGGCGCACCAATATCCAGGTGCGCGCCTGGCGGCGCCTGACCGGTCGCACCAACCCGCCGAAGCCGCCCAAGGATGAGCGCGTGCTGCCCCATGCACGCTGGCGTACCGTGGGTTCGATCCGCCGCTACATCCTGCTGATCCTGATGCTCGGCCAGACCATCGTCGCCGGTTGGTACATGAAGGGCATCATGCCCTACCAGGGCTGGTCGTTCGTCGACCTGGAAGAAGTCCTGCACCAACCGCTGTTGCAGACGGCCACGCAAGTGCTGCCGTATGCGTTGCAAACCAGCATCCTGATTCTGTTCGGGATCCTGTTCTGCTGGGTGTCGGCAGGTTTCTGGACAGCGCTGATGGGCTTTCTCGAATTGCTCACCGGCCACGACAAATACCGCATCTCTGGCGCCAGCGCCGGCAATGAGCCGATTCCCAAGGATGCCCGCACCGCGCTGGTGATGCCGATCTGCAACGAAGACGTGCCGCGGGTATTCGCCGGTTTGCGCGCCACCTTCGAGTCGGTGGCTGCCACCGGTGACCTGGATCGCTTCGACTTCTTCGTGCTCAGCGACAGTAACGAGACTGATATCTGCGTGGCCGAACAGCAAGCCTGGCTGGACGTCTGCCGTGAAGCCGGGGGCTTCGGCAAGATCTTCTACCGTCGTCGTCGCCGTCGCGTGAAACGCAAGAGCGGCAACCTCGACGACTTCTGCCGTCGTTGGGGCAGCGACTACAAGTACATGGTCGTGCTCGACGCGGACTCGGTGATGAGCGGCGAATGCCTGACCAGCCTGGTGCGCCTGATGGAAGCCACGCCGGACGCCGGCATCATCCAGACCGCGCCACGGGCTTCGGGCATGGACACGTTGTATGCGCGCATGCAGCAGTTCGCCACGCGAGTGTACGGTCCGCTGTTCACCGCCGGTCTGCACTTCTGGCAGTTGGGTGAATCCCATTACTGGGGTCACAACGCGATCATCCGCATGAAACCGTTCATCGATCACTGCGCCTTGGCGCCGTTGCCGGGTAAAGGTGCGTTCTCGGGCGCGATCCTGTCCCACGACTTCGTCGAAGCCGCGCTGATGCGCCGTGCCGGCTGGGGCGTGTGGATTGCCTATGACCTGCCGGGCAGCTACGAAGAGCTGCCGCCAAACCTGCTGGACGAACTCAAGCGTGACCGTCGCTGGTGCCACGGCAACCTGATGAACTTCCGGCTGTTCCTGGTCAAGGGCATGCACCCGGTGCACCGTGCGGTGTTCCTGACCGGCGTGATGTCTTATCTGTCGGCGCCGCTGTGGTTCTTCTTCCTGGTGCTGTCCACCGCGCTGCTGGCGGTGAACACGCTGATGGAGCCGCAGTACTTCCTTGAACCACGCCCGCTTTATCCGCTGTGGCCGCAATGGCATCCGGAAAAAGCCATCGCCCTGTTCTCGACCACCATCGTGCTGCTGTTCCTGCCCAAACTGCTGAGCATCGTGCTGATCTGGGCCAAGGGTGCCAAGGAGTTCGGTGGCAAGTTCAAGGTGACCATGTCGATGCTGCTGGAGATGCTCTTCTCCATGCTGCTGGCGCCGGTGCGGATGATCTTCCACACCCGTTTCGTGCTCGCCGCGTTCCTCGGCGGGGCCGCGACCTGGAACTCGCCGAAACGTGACGACGACTCCACGCCATGGAGCGAAGCGGTCAAGCGTCACGGTCCACAAACCTTGCTGGGCTTCTTCTGGGCCTTGCTGGTGATCTGGCTGAACCCAAGCTTCCTCTGGTGGCTGGTGCCGATCGTTGGGTCGCTGATCCTGTCGATCCCGGTGTCGGTGATCTCCAGTCGCGTGGGCCTGGGCTTGAAATCCCGTGATGAGAGCTTGTTCCTGATTCCCGAGGAATACGCACCGCCCCAGGAACTGCTGTCGACGGACCAGTACACCCATGAAAACCGTTGGCACGCGCTGAACGACGGCTTCATCCGGGCGGTGGTCGATCCACAACAGAACGCCTTGGCGTATGCATTGGCGACCTCGCGTCACGGCCAGGCCGAGCCGATTGAATGGCTGCGGGTCGAACGCGTTCGTCACGCCCTGAAGGTCGGCCCTGCCGGTCTCAATAACGCTGAGCGGCTGGCCCTGCTGAGCGACCCGGTGGCCCTGTCCCGCTTGCATGAGCAGGTCTGGAGCGAGGCGCATCCCGAGTGGCTGGCGGCGTGGCGTGAATCGGTCAAGGCGGACCCTCATGCACCGTTGCTGCCGCTACAGCCGGTGAGCGTACAGCCTCAACTGGCATGACAAAGAGCCCCGCTAACCAGCGGGGCTTTTTGTTTGTGCGCGGTGAGTCATAGGTTCATGGGTAGCGGGTATTTCTTCGGATAGCGGAAGCACTTAGCGTCGCCGTGTATTCGTCAAGATCAAACATTCTCCTTCGTTTGATAAACCTTTGATTTCGTGGAGACGTCCAGGAAGTAGGTGAGGAGACTAGAGATTCTCGGGTCAATGAGTCCCGAAGCGGGGGCAGTTGAGCTCGTTTATGCAGCAAAACACCAAAACCACTCACCATGCCAATCGCCCCCAGCGCCACCAGGGCGATCAGGAGCGGGTCATTGACGGGTGACTCAGGATGATGATGCTCCATTCGGTTCAGGACTAGATAGGCGACGGTCCCTACGAAGGCGCTGCCGCTTGACACTACTTTGGCAACGCGCCCGAACGTGGCGTCAGCGACAAATGGAAGCCGTCGTACCAGCACTTTAGGAGCAAGGAACGGAAGTACATAGTTTCCGCCGAATTCCATCAGCCCATTTACGAACCACAACAGCCCGTGTGGAATCCGTCCCGTGGGATCTGTGCGATTTATCGGGTCTCCCTGACAATAGGCATAACAGTTCAGTCCTCCGTCTCCAAAGGGACTCAGGCTGTCAGGGCTGTTAAAGCGCATCAGGACAGGATTGAACGCACGGTGCCCGTTTCCCAGCAAGTAGCAACCCGTAATCGTATCGTTCCGTTCACCGTTGAAAGCCAGAAGGCTGCTCAGGCCCCCTTGAGCGGGGCGATGACCGTAAGGCGTATAGGTCGAAGTGCCGTCGCTGCTCTGCAGCACCGAGCGATGCTTGTCGGTCAGCAGGATTGACGTACGTGGGGTGTTCCCTCCGTGGTTTTCCGCCAGCAAGACATCCAAGGTCTGAAAAACCTGATACTGAATGGATCCTTGGATTTCTGTAGCGAGCCGATCTAATAGATAGAACCGGTCACGACGGAGTTGGTCGGCAGGCACGCAGCAAACCAGACGATCGAGAGCATCGTATAGATACTGGACTAATAGTCTGTCAGCAGTGTTCGACATCAATATTTTTCCAGGAAACAGACCGTTCATTCAGTCTCGGTCGGAATGAGAATGTTGTCTACTATCAGAACTGATAGGTTTTGAGAGTGCTCGGCGTGTACGAGGATAAGTGTCAAGCGCCGTCACTGAAGGGTGACAGGTTGTAACTTGTTTGATGGTTTATCTTCTGCTGGGTAAAGGCATACAGATTATTGCTGTGAGATATTTTGAAAAGTGGATTGGGTTGTTGGATGTTTTTCGAGTGGGCGCGCTAGAGGGCGAGTTGCGGCAACAATGCTTCAGCCTAAAAGCTCGATAATTATTCGAATATCTACGTTACAAAAGAATCCCGTCATCAGTGTCGGCTTTGTCCGTCTGTTAAGAACGGGAAATATTTAGATAGCTAGTTGCGGGTGTGTCAACTTTACATGTGGGCGCTTGGTTATTAAGGTTCGGTTCGTCAAGGAAGGCAGTCCTAGATCAAGGTCGAACTAGATATTCAAATTATCCGATAGGAAGCCCGATGAGCCTTATGTCTGATTACAAAAACCAGAGCCTTACTGAACATGAAGTTTTTGGGTTGTCGGCACAATATAATCTTGCCGATGGTCATAGCTACATTTCTGCGAAAACGCATTTTAGCAGCGTGTTACCTGAGTTGCCTGACTTATGGGGTTCGGCGGTCGAGACGCCTGTTCCGCAAATGGAGATGGCGTTCAAAGATATTTTTGCAGATTATTTTGCGCTGCCTGGGTTAAAAAATCACCAATATTTTTCGATCTGCCCTACCGCGTCAAACAGCATAGACATAGTGGGAGCATGGGCGCGATCAAAGCAGTTAAAAATAGGCCTTGTCGAACCCACTTTTGACAACCTCGCCCAGTTGCTTAGGCGTAGGGAAGTCGAGCTTGAAGCTGTTCCAGAAAGCTTGTTTTCAGACTTGGGCTTGCTGGAGAGGTTTGTTCAAAACAAAAAACTTGACGCCTTGTTTATGGTTAATCCCAATAACCCGACAGGTTTCGTCATCGATGCAGTCATGATGAAAAATATTGTGGAACTGTGCCATCGGCTCAATATAATTTTGATCCTCGATACCTCTTTTCGGTTCTGCCACAAAACCGCTATCGACGAATATGCACTCCTGGTTGAAAAGGGCGCGTCATTTATCATTCTGGAGGATACCGGTAAGCAATGGCCAACATTGGATGCCAAGGCCAGCCTGCTGTCATATAGCAAGAATCTGGCCCAGGAAATCAGAGCCATCTACGAAGAAATTTATCTTTGCTGTTCCAATTTTGTACTGAGACTGATCATTGCATTTATCGAGGCGACGCTAAAAAGAGGAGGGCTCTCTTATGTGCACTCGATTATTACCAAGAATGCAGAAATAGTACGTTCCCAGCTTGCAGGAACACGGGTCAGCGTTGATTCGCCGCATTCGTATTCGGGCATGACGGTTATGTGGCTTAACATAAAACGAACTGGGCTCTCGGACCTGGAATTAACTGACTACCTTGCAACTTATGACGTGGCCGTGTTGCCGGGGAGGTATTTCTATTGGAACAGTCATGAGGTCGCAGGGCACGACCGTATAAGAATTGCGCTTTTGAAACCTGATGACCAATTCAAATTTTCGCTCTCGCGCTTGAGACAAGCCCTGCTCGAGCTTGAATCGGCCAAAGACTACAATGATTGTGTAGAGAAGATTTCGGAATGAGAAAGGTTCTGGTAACGGGGGATTTTGATATTGATAAAACGGTATTTTCAGACGGTATTGAACTCACCCATATAAGACGTCCTATTGATGAGCGGCAAATTCTAGAGGTGTTGCCCGATGTGCACGACTATATTTTAGGTGGACCGGAATACCTGTCTGCGGAGCTGATTGACGCCGCCACTCGGTTAGAGAATATCGTTGTAATGGGAACAGGCACCTCCAGCTTCGTGGACGTGAAGTATGTTTCCGATAAAGGCATAAAATTAGCCAATACACCCAACCTACACGTGCAAGCGGTGGCTGAATTTACATTGGCAATGATTGTCCTCTGTTCGGCAAGGGCTTTTGAAAGCGCTGAAAGTGTGAAGGCGGGCAACGCTTGGATACAGACGCCCAGGCGATCATTGTTGAATCTTAAAGTTGGCTTTGTTGGCATGGGATCGATTGCAAGTGAGGTGGCATATCAGCTTCATATGCGTGGAACTGCAAATATGCGCTATTGGTCCCGGACACGGAAGGAGTCGCTGGAAAAGTCATTGGGCCTGCAACATACCTCCCTCGGTGATCTGGTCAGCACCGTTGACGTTTTATGTATTCATCTGAGTGGTTGTGCCGAAACCTTTAATCTTATCGATGAATCGGTATTGGCCTGCGCGTCAACGGGACTGATGATATTGAATTTGTCCAATCCAAAAATTATCTGCACGCGTGCGCTCAAGACCTACCTCAATCGCAATGCGGATGCATTTTGTTTTATCGATGGCTACTACAACGAATGGGCGGCTAACAAGGGCCAGCATGATGATCCCTATGGTTTGCTCTCATTGCCCTCAAAAAAAATAATGGTCACTTCGCATCTGGCGGCACAGGAGCAAGTGACTGTTGAAAATATTTTTCTTCAGGCTGTGAAAACCCTTCATTGTATCAGCGGGCGTTAAGTTCAATGGCCTTTCATTTGAATGGCTTTAAAACGTTCGCATGCGGCGTGATGATTTATTGCCCCAATATGAGGTATTCCGGTGGCTGGACACTCACTTTCTCCAAGAAAGTGAGTGTCCAGTCCAGCATTTGCTTACATTAGTTCGTTGCGGCTGGATTTGGAGCCTAGGTTTTGAGCAAACCTAAGTAAATAGCCATCTGGGTCTAATATGAGAAAATTGCTTTGACCTTGAAGCAAATCATTTTCTTTGTACCAGCATTCTTCTATCGGTTTATGCAGCTTGTATCCCGAAGCCATCAATGATTTCGCTAACGCTCTGACATCAGGACAATCAATGGAGAGGTTCATTCCGCGTCCATAAGGTTTTTGTAGCGGGCCCACACGCCATGGCGACTCTTTGTGATCGTCTTGCTCCAGCATTAACTGGCTGCCGTGATAGGAAATGAATATAAAACCGTCGTTCGGTCTTTCATACTCAACGCTGAAGCCAATGAGCTTGCAATAAAAACTTGAGCTTGCCTTGATGTCGGACACAATCAGTTCAGGTATAAGCTTGTTAAAGGCGACCATAATTCCTCTTCCGTGAAGAATGTTTCATATAGTTAATGGAGGTGCCATTCTGTCGTGAACTCTAGAAAAGTCCAATAGATTTTTCTGATGCTTTCGTCATTTTTATGATGGTTGCAATCATTTGACGATATGTGGCAGTTATAAATTATGTCTGAAAGTTAAAGTAGGCGGGATGTTTAAAAACATTAAACCTGCTGCGGCGCATGTCGAATATCACTGTCGGTAGAGCAGTGCTCTCAGCCCCAATAGGGACTGATGCACTGCTTCATGCCTATGTGTTTGGAAAACCAGCTAAGCGGCCATTCGTTACAAAAGCCCCAATGTCTCTATACTTTGAACCGCCCCACCAGCGTCTGCAAGTGAACGCCCAACCGAGCCAATTCCGCACTTGAAGCGGCCGTCTCCTCACTGGACGACGCCGTCTGCTCCGACACATCACGCACATTCAGCACACTACGGTTGATCTCCTCAGCCACCGCACTCTGCTGCTCGGCCGCTGCGGCAATTTGCTGATTCATCGACTGGATCGCCGAAACCGTCCGAGTGATGTTCTCCAGCGAGCTCCCCGCACGACGGGTCAATTCGACGCTGCTGTCGGTCAGGCTACGGCTGTTGTCCATGATGGTCGCGACCTGTTCGGTCCCGGTCTGCAGGCCCACGATCAGTTCTTCAATCTCTTCGGTGGATTTCTGGGTGCGCTGGGCCAGGCTACGGACCTCGTCGGCCACCACGGCGAAGCCTCGTCCGGCCTCACCGGCACGGGCTGCCTCGATGGCCGCGTTGAGGGCCAGCAGGTTGGTCTGCTGGGCCACGGACTTGATCACGTCCAGGACGCTGCCGATCTTGTCGCTCTCACGCTTCAAATCGCCCATGGCGGCGGTGGAATTGCCTACTTCCTTGGCCAGGCGCTCGATCTGGGCGATGGCTTCGCCAACGACCTTGTCGCCTTCACGGGCTTGCTGGTCGGCGGCGACGGCCGCTTCGGAAGCTTCCTCGGCGTTGCGCGCCACTTCCTGCACCGTGGCGGTCATTTCGTGCATGGCGGTGGCGACCTGATCGGTTTCCACTTTTTGGCTGTTGACCCCGGCGCTGGTCGGTGCGGTCA